>JAVBTJ010000031.1:0-13195 GCA_031556215.1 Oxalobacter sp. | reverse complement strand
TTGGAAGTGGCATCGCAACCTCGATTTAGTGGTAGTAGTGGTGAAGATACGGCATTTTCACTGTTAGGGATTCAGCACGGCAGAGCGGTTTCATACCGCCAGTTTTCGGACAGCGTCCAGAACTTCATCAACATGGCCATCGACCCTCAAGCCCCGCCATTCCTGCACAAGCGCGCCTGAAGAGTCGATAAGGAAGGTGCTGCGTTCAATGCCGTGCACCAGCTTGCCATAATTTTTTTTCGTTTTCATGACATCAAACAGGTCACAGATAAATTCCGTCGTGTCTGAAACAAGTGGAAAAGGAAGGGCGTATTTTTTCGCGAATCCTTCATGCGAGCGCAGGCTGTCCCGGCTGACGCCGACAATAGCGGCCCCGGCCTTCCGGAATTCTTCGTACCTGTCGCGAAAATCAATGCCCTGCTGGGTACAGCCGGGCGTATTGTCGCGCGGGTAAAAGTAAAGAACCAGTATTTTCCCCAGGTAGTCAGACAGCGAAAATTCGCCAGGAATGGCGTCAGCCTTGAATGCCGGCACTTTCTTGCCAGGGGAAACCGATTGCGTGGGCATAAGCGCTCCCGATTTTTATGGAATCAATACAGATTATGCACATTTCTTCCTGCATAGGGAACCTCTATTATGCCGGGCCTTCCATAAAAAGCGCCAGCGCAACGCGGCGGCCTTCAGAGAGGAGCAGGTTGAAGGTACGGCATGCGGCCGGGGTACTCATGTACTCAACGCCTGTTTTTTCCGATGCGATTTCAGCCAGGAGCCTGGGCGGGAGAAAGCGGTGCTGCATGCCGCTGCCAATGAGCAGCAGATCCGGCTTTTCCGCGAAAACGGGATTGAAATCATCTCGTTTCAGCTTGTCGAAATCGGTGACAACCCAGGGAACCGGTGCCGCGCCCGGGAGAATGAGAAGGCTTTGGAAATAGACTGTCTCATTGATCGTAATGCTTTTTTCGCCATAGGCGGTGATGGTTTGCTGTATCGGTCCCTGGTTGTGAAGTAAATTCATGGAAAAAACGGGTTCAGAAGGTTGAGGGTAATCAAATGCAATATGGTATTGTTATTGTTTCAGATATTGAATAAAAGCACCATAATTGCCGTTAAGGTGTAAACTGTCTTATTGTAAGAATGCCTGCCGTTGCCGGGTATACCGGAGTCATTTGGCAACAGCACCATTCCCGTGAAATGAGTCAAGGGAAAATCAACATGCAACCGATCAAGAAATCGCAGAAACTGCTTGATGTCTGTTACGACATTAGAGGCCCTGTCCTTGAAAAAGCCCGCCAGATGGAGGAGGAGGGACAGAAAATAATCAAGCTGAATATCGGCAATCTGGCCGTTTTTGGTTTTGATCCTCCGGACGAAATCGTCCACGACATGATCAGTAACATGCAGAACGCGGCGGGCTATACGGATTCCAAGGGCATGTTTGCGCCACGCAAGGCGATTATGCAGTATACCCAGAAGAAAAAAATCAACGGTGTTGAAATCGAGGACATCTACCTGGGCAATGGCGCGTCCGAACTGATCGTCATGACCATGCAGGGCCTGCTGGATCACGGGGATGAAGTCTTGCTGCCGTCGCCGGATTATCCTCTCTGGACAGCGGCGGTATCGCTTTCGGGCGGTACGCCGGTTCACTACATCTGCGATGAAGAGAACGAATGGCTGCCGGATATTGCGGACATGAAAAAGAAGATGACCGACAAGACCAAGGCCATTATCGTTATCAACCCGAACAACCCGACAGGGGCATTGTATCCGGTGGAGATACTTCAGCAGATCGTTGATCTGGCAAGAGAGCACAACCTGATCGTTTTTGCCGACGAGATTTACGACAAATGCCTGTATGACGGCGCGACACACACTTCCATTGCCTCGCTGGCTGATGATGTCCTCTTCATTACCCTGAACGGCCTTTCCAAGAACTACCGTTCCTGCGGTTATCGTGCAGGCTGGATGGTGGTGTCCGGCGATAAAAGATGCGCCAAGGACTACATTGAGGGTCTTGATATGCTGGCTTCCATGCGTCTGTGTGCTAACGCGCCGGGGCAGTTTGCCATCCAGACAGCACTGGGTGGATACCAGAGTATTGACGACCTGGTTGCGCCAACCGGTCGCCTGACGCGCCAGCGGGATCTGGCGTACAGTATTCTGACCGCCATTCCGGGCGTAACCTGTGTCAAGCCGAAGGCTGCGCTGTACATGTTTCCCCGTCTTGACCCGCTCATTTATCCCATCCAGGATGACCGGGCGTTTGCCTATGAGCTTCTGGAAGAGGCCAAAGTGCTCATTGTGCAGGGGTCTGGTTTCAACTGGGCCCAACCGGATCATTTCCGGGTGGTTTTTCTGCCGACATCCGATGATTTGCAGGAGGCACTTGGACGGCTGGCGCGTTTCCTTGAAAACTACCGCAAGCGGCATGGCACAGACAAGCTGATAACGGTCGATAAAAAGAAAAGCACCTGGCGCTGGAGAGGGAAAAAAGAAGAAAACGGCTTAAGGCTGGCCTGACCGCATTTTTTCTATCCATTTTTAATGTATTAACCAAACTTTTTAAACTTACTCATCAAGCATGGAATCAGTCAAAGTCGGATTACTTGGTATCGGAACAGTGGGTTCCGGTACATGGAATGTATTGAAGCGCAACCAGGCAGAAATCAAAGGGCGTGCAGGCCGTGAAATCAAAATCACGATGGTTGCCGACCGCAATGTGGAGCGGGCGCGGGAAGTCACCAACGGCGAATGTGAAGTCGTCGAAGATGCCAGCCGGATTGTAACCAGCCCTGATATTGATATCGTTGTCGAATTGATTGGCGGCTATGATGCGGCAAAAGACCTGGTGCTGAAAGCGATTGAAAACGGCAAGCATGTCGTGACAGCCAACAAGGCGCTTTTAGCCGTTCATGGCAACGAGATTTTTCGCGCGGCACAGGAAAAGGGCGTGACAGTCGCTTTTGAGGCGGCGGTGGCGGGAGGCATTCCCATCATCAAGGCCCTGCGCGAGGGCCTGACGGCCAACCGCATTGAGTGGGTTGCCGGCATTATCAACGGCACGACCA
Organism: Oxalobacter sp.; assembly: GCA_031556215.1. GTDB lineage: Bacteria > Pseudomonadota > Gammaproteobacteria > Burkholderiales > Burkholderiaceae_D > Oxalobacter. Next base: position 10,127 of record JAVBTJ010000031.1, on the reverse strand, counting down.
ATTTCATCCTTTCCGAGATGCGGGAAAAAGGACTCAGCTTTGAGGCCGTCCTGAAAGAGGCGCAGGCGCTGGGCTATGCCGAAGCCGACCCGACCTTTGACATTGAGGGAGTGGATGCGGCTCACAAGGCAACGCTCATGTCGGCGATAGCCTTTGGCATTCCGGTTCAGTTTGACAAAGCCTATGTCGAAGGCATTACCCGGCTGGATTCGCTGGACATCCGTTATGCGGAGCAATTGGGTTATCGCATCAAGCTTTTAGGCATCACCCGGCGCATGCCAAACGGCATTGAATTGCGTGTACATCCTGCGTTGATCCCGGCTTCGCGCCTGATCGCCAATGTGGAAGGCGCCATGAATGCGGTACTGGTCAACAGCGATGCCGTAGGGCAGACACTGTACTACGGCAAGGGAGCCGGTTCCGAGCCAACGGCGTCTGCCGTTATTGCCGATCTGGTTGATATAGCCCGCGTGGAAGCGATAGACCCCGAGCAAAGGGTTCCGCACCTGGCTTTCCAGCCGGACGCGATGAGCAATACGCCGATTCTGCCCATGTCGGAAGTCACGACAAGCTATTACCTGCGCATGAAGGTCAAGGATCAGCCGGGCGTTCTGGCGGATATTACCCGTATCCTGGCCGACCTGAATATCTCCATTGACGCCTTCCTTCAGAAGGAGCCATTGGAAGGAGAAACGCTGGTTGATATCATCATCCTGACGCACCGGACACAGGAAAAGAACATCAATGCGGCAATCGGAAAAATTGAGAATATCGGGACGATAATGGGCAAAGTTACCCGCATCCGTCTTGAAGAACTTGAATAATCCCGTTTTTTGGGTGATGCTGGCAGGCGGTTGATAAAAGTATTGCGTGGATGTTGTGTTATCGTTCAGAATAACCGCAGACAAAAACAAGTACAGATGAAAGGGACGTGTTATGTTCAATAAAATCCTGATTCCAACGGATGGTTCCGAGACATCCCTGTCCGCAGCGCTGGACGGGGTCGCTTTTGCTGCGGAAAACCATTCCGAGGTGGTGGGTGTTTATGTCGCACCGGAGTACCAGTATCCGATTTATATTGAGATCATTCCGCCGACTTATCCACTGGAAGAGGAATACCAGGGACTGATGAAAAAAATCGGCACGGAGTATCTCAAGCCGATCCAGGATGCCGCCGAAAAGGCCGGTCTCAAGTATTCCAGCCAGTTTGCTTTTTCTGACAGCGCGGCCAATGCCATTGTCAAAGTGGCAGAAGAGCAGGGCTGCAATCTGATCTTCATGGGGTCTCATGGCCGTTCCGGGCTGGGACAACTCATTTTGGGCAGTGTCACATCCAAAGTGCTTTCACTTTGCAAGATACCCGTGCTGGTAGACAGACCAAGATTGAAGAACAAATGATTTAATCCGCGTTCCCTGAAAAACGATCATGAATCCATGATCGTTTTTTTGTCTGTTTGGCAGCAATGCTTTTGCTGAAGCGGTTGCGCCGGAATGAGTTTGTAGGGCATGATAACAGGACATTTAACGGTACTTGTTTTTGCGGCACAGCGGAATAAAAACGCGTAAAGAGGGATAACGTATGAAAATGCAAACATGGAGACCACTGGTCGCGGTTTTCTGTCTGGGCCTGGCGGGGATGGTCTTTGCCCAGGATACTGCCCAGCCAGCAAAGGCACAAGGTGAGCGTGTGGTGTATACCATGAAAGATGCCCTGCCGGTGTATCGTGAAAAAGCCATGCAGGGTAATGTGGAAGCGCAGCTCATGATGGGACAGATTTATGCGATGGGCGATATCGTCGAGGCAGACATGCCCCAGGCGTTTTCATGGTTTATGAAAGCAGCGAGACAGAATAATGCCGAAGCGCAATTCAAGGTTGCCGAGATGTACCTGTATGGACAGGGCGTGGAACGCGATTTCAGCCATGCAGAAAAGTGGGCCAGTGAATCTGCCCGGCAGAGATATGGGGATGGTGAATACCTTCTCGGCCTGCTCTACGCTGAAGGAAAAGGGATGCCGGAAGACTGGAGAAAAGCCAGCATCTGGCTTTGCCGTGCTGCCGACAAGGGAAACCAGAGAGCGATTGATCTTCTGGATACCCGCACATTGACCGGAGAGATTTCACCGGTTCGGGGTGGTGAGGGCGTCAGGGAGTGGTGTGATACGGGTACTTCCGGCCGCCTGACGGGAAGCTGACAGGCTTAAATAAAGAACCGCTGTTCCATAGGATAGTCGATACACAAGAGGGTGCTCACATGATGAGAGGTTTTCGCGTGTTATCTTTTTTGGGCTGTTTTGCCTGTGCCGGGATGGCGCATGCGGCATGCGGCGGTTCTATTGTCTACAACGATGCCTCGTCCCAGGAGATTGCGGCGCAGATAAAAAAGCTGATCAAAAAGGCGGAAAAAGGGGATGATGATGCCCAGTGCCGTCTGGGTGTCGTTTACTTTGAGGGGCATGGCGTCGAGCGAGATTATGTCAAGGGGCTTGCCTGGTATAAAAAATCAGCAGAGCAGGGGAATGCCGAGGCACAGTTCCGGCTCGGGGATGCCTACTTTGAGGGGCAGGGAACAGAACCCAGTTACGGGCAGGCAATGGAATGGCTGCAAAAGGCGGCTGACCAGGGGCATCTGGAAGCGCAGGGAACCATTGGCCTGATGTATTTCAGGGGAATTGGCGTAAAACAGGATATCGAGTATGGCCTGGCCTGGTTCAGGAAAGCCGCCAAGAAAGGTTTTATGCCCGCCCAGTATGAACTGGGGCTTGCCTATGAATCGGGAACCGGTGTGGAAAAAGACATGAAACAGGCCGTATCCTGGTATAAAAAAGCGGCAAGCCAGGGAAGCCTGCGCGCGCAAAGAAGGCTTGAAGAGCTTGGCGAAGCGGAAAAAGAGAAAACGCAGCACAAAAAGCCGTGAGGGGCTTTTTCTTTTGTGCCATCCCTTATGTTTTTGCCCTATGGGTAAAGGAGCATTTCCTTGAAAAAAATGGATCGACAGTGGAAGAAAAGGCGCGGGTGGATGGGGAGCGTGCTGTTGCTCACCTGCCTGCTTTTCTCAAATAGTTCGATGGGGCTGGACTGTCAGGCTGTCAAAGGGATGCCGGGTGGCGCCAAAATGCGGGTGACGCCTGAAGAAAAAACCGCTCACGCGGTTCCCGGTATGCCGGACGCGGCGGCACTTTCTGCATTCATGGAAAAGGCGAATGTCGGAGATGAGCGCGCCAGAAATGTGCTTGGTATCATGTATGCGTTCGGGATTGGTGTAGAGGCTGACAGCGAGCGTGGCGCCGACCTGTTCAGTGATGCGGCGCTCGAAAAGGGCGCGCGTTATGTGAGCAGCTTTCTTGATGTCGTCAAAGCGATGATGCCCAGAGCCGACATGTTCAACAATCTGGCCTCTTTTCCCAGCGAAGAGGAAGAAGAGCGCCTGACATACCGAATGCTGAAAAATGCCGTGAAAAGCCAGGACAAGGCATCGCAGCTTGCGCTGGGCATGGTCTACGCCAGTGGAAGCGGAGTGGACAAGGATTTTGTGCAGGCCGCATCGTGGATAACCAAAGCTGCCGGGCAAGGGGATGCGCTGGCACAGGTATTGCTTGGCATGATGTATGAAACCGGCATGGGCGTTCCTCTGGACAGGCGCGTATCGGATATGTGGTATGCGCGTTCCGAAGCCCATTCGCCTTTGACAGAAGCCGAAACGCAGGCATTGCAACAGCAGTTTCTCACAGTGACATTTGGCTATCTTGAGGAGACACTCGCCCGGTTGCTTGAGTTTGCAGAAAAAGGGGACAGGGAAGCCCAGTTCCGGTTGGGAGACTTTTACGAGATGTTTGATGTCGAAAATGGCGATGGCGCGGCCTATGCCTGGTATAAAAAAGCGGCATTACAGGAACACGCGCAGGCTCAGTATGCGCTTGGTCTGATGTATGAAGAGGGGCGGGGTGGTGTTGCCAGAAATGAAAAGGAAGCGCTGGTATGGTTTAAAAAAGCCGCTGTCCAGCATAACCTGGAAGCCATGAAAAAAGTGGCAGTGCTGCAATAGAAAATCCGGCTTTTTGCTTTTTTTACCCCTCTCTTATTTTAAAACGTCTTTTTTTTGAGACGCTTTACACATTTTCGTTATAAATGTTAAAAAAATATGGCAAAGCCCTATACCGGCATGTTACGATTTAACCGTAGTCTGTAGCATTGTTTTGTGGTCGTTTCACTAGAGGGTTGGGCTTTGTCTGTGGCCTGACCTGACTTTTCCCGGACAAAATTCCCCCCTGGATTCTGTCCGGTTTTTTTTGTTCTTCCCGCTTTTTTTTCAGTAGCAGGCTGAGCCGGGCGCATGGTAGTATGCACCGAAAGAGCACAGTCAGTGGCGGCACGGCAAAGTATTGGTGATAAACAAGGCATGTGAAATGAAAAAAAGAAGGCAACGACAATTCATGCGGCTTGTATCCGGCATGTTTGCCTTCATCCTGCTGGCGGTTTCTTCCTCTGCTTTCGCCTGGCAGAAAGGCGCTCCCGAATCAGAGCGCAAGGCGCTTCTCAAGACACTCCCCCGATTAATCAGCGAAGCGGAAAATAATCCGGACAAACAGCTTGCTGTCGGTTATCTGTATGCACAGGGAATCGAAGGCATGCCCGATTACCAGAAAGCTGCCGAGTGGTACCAGAAAGCCGCCGACCAGGGCAGCAATGTGGCCATGTATCTGCTGGCGGTTATGAGCATAGAAGGCCTGGGTGTGCCGCAGGACTACGCTGTCGCTCTGCTGTTTGCCGAGAAAATAGCCGCATCTGGAGATGGTTCCGGATATATGCTCCTGGGCATGCTGTATGAATCAGGATCGGGGGTATCGCAGGATTATGAAAAAGCCGTCCAGTACTACGGGTATGCCGTAAGGGAAGCGCAGGACATTGGTGCGCGATACCGGCTGGGGATGCTCAATCTGGAAGGCAACGGTGTTCCCAAAAATCCGCAGAAGGCACTGGAATGGCTTCTTGCAGCAGCCGATCAGGGCGACAGGCATGCGCGTTACCAACTGGGGCGCATGTATGACGAAGGAATTGGCGTCGAGACGGATTATGTGCGTTCGGGTACCTGGTTTGAAAAAACACTGAGCCCGGATGATCCTGCTGCACGGAAAAAAATTTCGGATATCTTCGGGCCTTTGGCTGTTTCGGGTGAAGACTACACGAAAAGCATGGGGCGGATGATGAAAAAAGATCCCCATGTCAAACGCAACGCCAACTTCATGCTCGGCAGCATTTACGAAAAGGCCGGAAGCACGGATAAAGACCATGACTGTGCAAAGGCCTATTACGGCATGGCGGCCAGGGCCGGACATCAGGAGGCCATCAAAAGGCTGGCAGCGATCAAAAAAGAAAAAACGGGTGGAATAACGCCAAAACCAGCAGACGTAACAGAGGCACTGGCCCCGGCAAAAGGCAACGCGCAACAGGGAACAGTTTCAGCCGCCCCAACGCGCGTTGTATCCAAACCCAAAGAAACAGCCACCGCCCGGACGATCCGCCCGGCTCAGGAAATGGACGGCATTGGGGAAGTGATCGGCGTCCTGGAAAATCCGGTTGCCCAGGTTGTCATGGATATGATCGGAGCCGCGACAGAGCAAGGCCGGAATGAAACCGGAGCGGGGGGCGCAGCAGATGGACTCATGCCATGACGACAGCCAGACAGAAATTTTGCCTCGGCCTGAGTTGGCTGTACAACATGATATTTGCTTTTTCGTTCCTGGCATCTTCTTCGCTGGCGTTTGCCGATGAGAGTCGCCTGAATGCATCGCAATTCCTCTCCCGCCTGTCGGATATCCAGAAAGAAGCCGAAACGGGGAATGTGATAGAGCAGCGCCGTCTTGCTGTTTTGTACATAGCCGGAGTAGAAGGAAAGCCGGATTATAAAAAGGGCGTGTACTGGCTGACCCGGGCCGCCAAAGCCGGTTCCGCCTTTGCAGAAACACTCCTGGCATTCATGTACGTTGAGGGGCTGGGGGTTGAGCAGGATTTTGCCCAGGCAGCACACTGGGCAGGCAAATCAGCCGACCATAATAACTATGCCGGGCAGTTGATAATGGGAGCGCTCCATGAAGCGGGAGCCGGGGTTGTGAAAAGCGATAAAATCGCAGCCGAATGGTACGGGAAGTCCGCGCAGGATGAAAGGGATATGGGGGCGCGCTACAAGCTTGGCATGATGCACCTGGAAGGCTCGGGCGTGGAAAAAAATGCCCTGATGGCAGAAAACTGGCTGATGAGGGGCGCTGAAAAGGGAGATGCCCATGCCTGCTACCAGCTAGGCATGATGTATTACGAGGGAAATGGCGTTGCCCAGGACTATCACGAGGCGCTTGACTGGTTTGGCAGATCGGCTGAAATTGGCATACCGGAAAAAAGCAAGGTGCTTCGGGAGCTTTATGGCAATGCCTATGAGCCGGGAGAAGAGTATTCCAAAACCATTGGCAAATTCATGAAGCGTGACCCGCTGGTTCGCGCCAATGCCAATTACATGCTGGGAAAAATGTGTGAATCAGGGAAGGGGACGAAAAAAAATCCTGAAAAAGCCCGGTTTTACTATACCCGTGCCACTAATGAAGGCCACCAAAAGGCAGCGGCACGCCTGAATGTCTTGCCGGGGAAAAACGGCGCAGAAACGATACAGAACAAACCCGGGGCTTTGAAAGGGTGGGCAACCGACAAAAGATCTACTTTTGACGGGCGGGATACATCCCGTCAATAACCCTTTCCAGGTCTTCTTCCAGCAAGGTCACAAATGCCGCAAGCGCATGACAGTCCGATGTATCCAGGGCGGTCTGTGTATTGACGGCATTCATCAGTGCCAGACGAAGGGTTCCGAGCGAACTTACCAGCATGGACATCCTGTCCAGTCCTGCATAGGGAGATGGGGGAAGTTCCTGCGTTTTTTTCTGGGTATCCTGATGCTGTGTCATGCTGTTTCGTCTTCTGGTTCAGGGGGAAGATATCCGTACAGTTTTTTTGGCTAAAGCTATTTTAAGTGTTTTGTGTCTATTTTTGTTGTTTTATCTATGTTTTTTCTGAATTGAGTGTTGTAAAAATGTTTAAAGTGTTTGGAGTTTGGTAATATTTAGCGGCACGGAAGCAAAAACGAGTGCCTCATCAAGAGATAAAAAACCGCCGGGCCTGTATGGGCGCGGCGGTTTCGGGAAGCAATGGGAGTATCAGAGTACTTTGGCTATGGCTTCGGTTACACGCCCGATATTGCCGGAGTTAAGCGCGGCAACACAAATACGGCCGGTATCAACTGCATAGATGGCATATTCTTTCCGCAGTATGCCAACCTGTTCTTTATTCAGGCCAGAGTAGGAAAAGAGCCCGTTTTGCTGCGAGATGTAATTAAAATCCGTGTCAGGCCTCAGGGCAGACAGGTTTTTGACCAGCTTTTCGCGCATCAGGCGGATGCGGGAGCGCATGTCAGCCAGTTCGTTGTCCCACATGGTGTAAAGCTCAGGCGATGTCAGTACAGTCGTCACAATCTCGGCACCGTGCCGGGAAGGATTGGAGTAATTGGTGCGGACAACCCGCTTTATCTGGGAAAGCGCGCGCTCGGCCTCATCGGCTGACTGGGCGACAAAGCTGAATGCCCCAATCCGTTCGCCATAAAGGGAGAAGGATTTGGAGTAGGAATTGGACACCAGCAGGTAAGGGCAGCTATCAGCAAAGCGCCTGATAATGCGGCCATCCGTTTCCGGATTTTGCGAAAACCCCTGGTATGCCATATCCAGGAAAGGAATGAGGGAACGCTCCCTGACGACGGTGATGATCTCATCCCATTGTCCGTCGGAAAGATCCAGCCCCGTCGGGTTGTGGCAGCAGGCGTGAAGCACGATGGTCGAGCCGGACGGCATGGACTTGAGCGTGGCCATCATGCCGTTGAAATCGATATTGCGTGTTGCCGGGTCGTAGTAAGGGTAGGAATGAACCGTAAAACCGTCTGCCTCAAACAGGGCGCGGTGGTTTTCCCAGCTGGGGTTGCTTATCCATACCTGGGAATTGGACGAAAACCGGCTGACAAAATCCGCGCCGATCCGCAGTGCGCCCGTCCCGCCAAGGGACTGTGCCGTTACGACACGCTTTTCCTGGATAACCCGGCTGCCTTCGCCAAAGACCATTTTCTGGACAGCCACATTGAAAGCGGGCAGGCCGTCAATCGGCAGATAGGTATGGGGAATGGCTTTTCCCAGCATCATGGCTTCTGCCTGCTGCACGCATTTGAGCAGGGGAACCTTGCCATTGTCATCGTAATAGACACCAACGCCCAGATTGATTTTTTCCGGGTTCGGGTCAGTGTTGAAAGATTCGGTGATACCTAAAATAGGATCGCGGGGCGCCATCGGGATGGCGGAAAAGAGGGTCTCCGGTATAGATTGGCTCATCGTGTTACCATTTAATTTACCCGGTTAAAAATGACTATCCTGGCCAGACAATCCGTTTTGCGATGAATCGTTTTTACCGGTATTGAAGTTACTCAGAATGTTACTCCTTCCTGACGCAACCGTATATTATCAAAGGTAGGAATTTAATGCCGCATTTATCGCCCTTTTCTGCAAAAAAAAATAAAGGGAAGTTTGTCACCTTTCCGGATTCGCCTTTTGAGCTTTACCAGCCTTTTTCGCCTTCAGGTGACCAACCTGAGGCTGTTGACCGTTTGGTGGAAGGGCTGGAAGATGGCCTGGCGTACCAGACCCTTCTTGGCGTAACGGGCTCCGGCAAGACCTATACGATGGCCAATGTGATTGCCCGCACGGGGCGTCCGGCCATCGTCTTTGCGCCAAACAAGACATTGGCCGCGCAGCTATACAGCGAATTTCGCGAGTTTTTCCCGAAAAACGCGGTCGAATATTTCGTGAGTTACTACGATTACTACCAGCCGGAAGCCTACGTTCCGCAGCGGGATCTTTTTATCGAAAAAGACTCGGCGATCAATGAGCACATCGAGCAGATGCGCTTGTCCTGTACCAAATCCATCATGGAACGCAAGGATGTCGTGATTGTCGCTACCGTTTCGGCCATTTACGGTATTGGCAATCCCAACGAATACCACCAGATGATCCTGACCCTGCGTGAAAAAGACAAGGTATCGCAGCGGGACGTGATTTCCCGGCTTGTCCAGATGCAGTACAACAGGAACGAGCTTGATTTTTCGCGCGGCACCTTCCGCGTTCGCGGCGATACGATCGATGTGTTCCCGGCTGAAAATGCGGAATATGCGCTGCGTATCGAGATGTTTGACGACGAGGTGGAAAGCCTGCAGTTTTTGGATCCGCTGACAGGCAAAGTGATCCGGAAAATTCCCCGTTTTACCGTCTATCCGGGTTCACACTACGGTACGCCGCGGGAAACCGTATTAAGAGCCATTGAAACCATCAAGGATGAGTTGCGGGAAAGAAAAGCCTTTTTCCAGCAGGGAGGCAAATTTGTCGAGGAACAGCGGCTTGACCAGCGTACCCGCTTTGACCTGGAAATGCTCCAGGAAATGGGGTTTACCAAAGGGATCGAGAACTATTCCCGCCACCTGACAGGCGCGAAGCCCGGCGACCCGCCGCCGACGCTCGTGGATTACCTGCCGTCCAATGCGCTCTTTTTCCTGGATGAATCCCATGTAATGATCGGGCAGCTTAACGGGATGTACAACGGCGACCGTTCGCGCAAGACCAACCTCGTGGATTATGGTTTCCGTCTGCCATCTGCGCTGGATAACCGCCCACTGCGCTTTGACGAATTCATCAGCAAAATAGGGCAGACAATCTTTGTTTCTGCCACGCCTGCCAGTTATGAGCTTTCCCATTCCGACCAGGTAGTCGAACAGGTGGTTCGCCCGACAGGGCTGGTTGACCCTGGCGTGATCGTCCGTCCGGCCAGCACGCAGGTGGACGATCTGCTTCTGGAGATCCATGACCGGGTCGAAAAAAGCGAACGGGTGCTGGTGACCACCCTGACCAAGCGCATGGCAGAGCAATTGACGGATTTTTTAAATGAAAGCGGAGTCAAGGTTCGCTACCTGCACAGCGATATCGATACCGTTGAGCGCGTCGAGATTGTGCGAGACTTGCGCCTGGGTGCCTTTGACGTGCTGGTCGGGATCAACCT
>JAVBTJ010000053.1:0-3861 GCA_031556215.1 Oxalobacter sp. | reverse complement strand
CAGCGCTTTTTTGCACTCCATCATGGGTGCATCTGTTTTTGCCCGCAACTGGCCAACCATTGCAGCGGTAATTGCCGCCATATTTACCTCCCGATCAAGGATGTCGGAGACATCCGGAATATTCCATCTTTCATCAACACTGTGCCGCTGCCTTTGCCGGCAACGGCACTTTCTTCTCTTTTACTCGCTGTCGCCCTCATCCGCTGCAGCATCGCCCTTCTCACCCTTGGCGGTTTCGAGCACGTCCTGCAGGGAATTGGCCTTGCCTTCCAGAATGGCATCCGCTACGCCACGGGCGTACAGTTGAATGGCCTTGGAAGAGTCGTCATTACCTGGAATAACATAGGCAAGACCTTCCGGCGAGTGGTTGGTATCAACCACGCCAATAACCGGAATACCCAGCTTGATTGCCTCGGTAACAGCGCCCTTGTGATAGCCAACGTCAACGACAAAAAGCGCATCCGGCAGGCTGCTCATATCTTTGATGCCGCCGATGGCCTTGTCGAGCTTGCCCACTTCGCGCATATACATCAGGCCTTCTTTTTTGCTCATTTTTTCAACGGAACCCTCTTCAACAGCGGTTTCCATGTCTTTCAAGCGCTTGACCGAAGTACGGATGGTCTTGTAGTTGGTCAGCATGCCGCCCAGCCAGCGCTGGTCAACATAAGGCATGCCTGCGCGCTGTGCTTCTGCCGCGATGATATCGCGCGACTGCCTCTTGGTGCCAACCATCAGGATCGTGCCGCGATTGGCTGCCAGCTTGCGGATATAGCTCATCGCATCCTGGTACATCGCCAGGGTTTTTTCGAGGTTGACAATATGGATTTTGTTGCGGTGACCAAAGATGTACGGTGCCATCTTGGGGTTCCAGAATCGTGTCTGGTGGCCGAAATGAACGCCAGCCTCCAGCATTTCACGCATTGTAACGGACATAATAATCTCCAGGGTTAGGTCTTGAACGCAGCCGGAAACTCAAAATTGAGCACCCTTTTCGGCCACACTCGCGATTTAATAACAAACAAAAAATAATTCCAGAGCAATTCCGGAACTGCCGTATTGTACTGGAAATCTGCCTTTACGCCAAAACCTTCTTGGGTAAAATCAGTAAAATCCTGTAAAAAACCAAAAACATGACGCCCAATCGGCATATCATGTTTTCAATGTCATCCGGATTTTCTGAAAACCTATGAGCAATCTGTACACCATTAAAGAATTACGGGCGATTGAAGAAAGCGCCCTTGCCGGGCTTCCTCCCGGCACCCTGATGCAGCGCGCCGGAAAAGAAGCCGCCGAACTGGCGTTACGCCTGTTGTCACCCCATCATGAAAACGCCAATGTGCTGGTGCTGGCAGGCCCCGGCAATAACGGCGGCGATGCGCTGGAAATGGCCATTGCTCTTGCTGAAAACAGGATGAACGTTTCCGTTTTGCAACTTACCAGCCGAAAACCGCAGGCAGAAGAATCCCGCCTTGCCAGGAAACGGGCTGTCGGCAGCAACATCCAGTGGGAAGATGCCCTCTCTATCCAGAATACAATCAAATCGCTGCCCGCCAGAAAATGGAGCCTGATCGTGGACGGCATGTTCGGCATCGGCCTGAAAGAAGCACTGGATGGCGTCCGTTCCCAGCTTGTTGAATTCATCAATACCGCCCGGTGCCCGGTTATTGCCCTGGATGTGCCAAGCGGCCTGAATGCCGATACCGGAAGTATTCAGGGCAAAAACGGCATTGCCGTTCGGGCGACGAACACTATCACCTTCCTGGGAAACAAACCCGGGCTGTATACGCACAAGGGACGCGATTATGCAGGCAATGTCCACCCTGTCTGGCTGGGCATTGATGAAAGCCGCTTTCCCTCTCCCCGGCGATGGCTTAACCAGCCGGCCCTTTTTTCCGTCATGCTGGAAAAACGCCTTCACGATACGCACAAGGGCACCTATGGCAAGCTCGCCATTCTCGGTGGCGCCGAAGGCATGGCTGGCGCCCCCGTCCTGGCGGCCCGCGCGGCCCTCCATTGCGGTGCCGGGCTGACCTATGCCGTTTACCTCAAAGACCCGCCGAAATACGATGAAGTCCAACCGGAACTCATGTACCGCACGGCGCACCAGTTTGATTTTTCGCCAGTCGTTTCTGTCATCGGCCCCGGACTGGATACGTCAACGGCGGCTCGCGATATCGTTGGCAACATCATGGAACTGCAAAAACCCCTGGTTCTGGATGCCGATGCGTTAAATATCATTTCGGAAGACGTGGTATTACAGCAGGCACTGGAAGACCGGCGCGCACCCACGATCCTGACTCCGCATCCGCTGGAAGCGGCCCGCCTTCTGAAGACTACCACCGAAGATGTGCAGTCGGATCGCCTGGCCGCAGCCAATGAACTGGCAACGCGTTTTCATGCCGTTGTCGCACTCAAAGGTTCGGGAACCATCATTGCAGACCATGACGGTAAAGCCGCAGTCAACCCGACAGGTGGCCCGGCACTGGCGACAGCCGGGACAGGCGATGTCCTCTCCGGCATGTGCGGCGCGTTTTTAGCCCAGAACTGGCCCGCATGGGAAGCGGCGCTGGGGGCCGTGTGGCTGCATGGCGCCGCAGCAGACGAACTGGTCAGGCGCGGCGAAGGCCCTGTCGGGCTGACGGCAGGCGAACTGATTCCCGAAGCACGAAGGATACTGAATCGCCTGATAAGGGAATACGCCAAATAAAAACTGCACCTCTCAATCATCAGACTCTTGTCCAACTTTTGGGGTGCAGTTCAAAATCCGGGGCGTTTCAGTAGTCGCCGACTGGCTTAATGCCGGATCAGGTTATTGTCATTGGAATTTTCGGTCGTTTCAGAAGCAACCGTTGATGAAGCCACCGCTTCCGGGTCTTCCTCCACCTCGTCAGGCTGGCGCTCAAGGGCAATCTCAAGCACCTTGTCTATCCAGCGAACCGGCATGATTTCCAGCTTGTTTTTTACGTTATCCGGAATTTCAGCCAGATCCTTCACATTGTCTTCCGGAATGATGACGGTCTTGATTCCCCCCCGCAAAGCCGCAAGGAGTTTCTCTTTCACGCCGCCAATAGGCAAAACCTCGCCTCTTAACGTAATCTCGCCCGTCATGGCGACATCTGCCCTGACCGGAATGCCGCTGTAGACAGAGACAAGCGCCGTTGCCATGGAAATACCGGCAGACGGCCCATCCTTCGGCGTAGCACCTTCCGGCACGTGGACGTGAATATCCGTCTTTTCAAAAGATTCGTTCTTGATGCCCAGCTTGTTGGCACGGCTGCGCACCACGGTCCGGGCCGCTTCAATCGACTCTTTCATGACATCGCCCAGCGTACCTGTCCGGATAATATTGCCTTTGCCGGGTACGGTAACCGCTTCGATTGTCAGCATCTCGCCGCCAACCTCCGTCCATGCCAGGCCGGAAACCTGCCCCACCTGGTTTTCCTTTTCTGCCACACCAAAATCAAACTGGCGCACACCCAGGAATTTATCCATGTTTTTGGGCGTTACCGACACCTTGCGGTTCTTGTTCTTCAGCAGCAGCATTTTCACGACCTTGCGGCAGATACGTGAAATTTCACGCTCCAGGCCACGCACACCCGCTTCACGCGTGTAATAGCGGACAATGTTCCTGATCGCGCCCTCCGTAATCGACAGTTCCGCATCTTTCAGCCCATTGCCCTTCATCTGCTTGGGCACCAGATAGCGCTGTGCAATACTAACCTTCTCATCTTCCGTATAGCCTGACAGGCGGATAACCTCCATCCTGTCCAGGAGCGCTGGCGGGATATTGTACGAGTTGGACGTGGCAATAAACATCACATCTGACAAGTCGAAATCGACTTCGACATAGTGATCCGAAAA
>JAVBTJ010000017.1:0-8403 GCA_031556215.1 Oxalobacter sp. | reverse complement strand
TCGGGTAGCCGACCGGTGCAGGTTAAGACGGCGCCGCATGGGATTTTTGCGGCGCCGTCTGTGTACTGTCAGCAGAAAAGGTACGAATGTCTTCCTCTTTCTGCGGGGATAAACCGGATTTGTCTGGCATCAGCAATGACTTGAAATATTCAGTAATGCATCAACAATAACACAGCGGCAAAAAAACGCATCATTATCGTGACAGGATGTCCGGAGAAAAGGAGGTCAGCCTGGTACTTTCTTCAGCATTTCGGTGCCGACTTTGCCAGCGGCGATTTCACGCAGGGCGAGTACCGACATTTTATCCTTGGCATCAACCTGGGGCGTATGTCCCTGCAGCAATTGCCGCGCACGATAGGTTGCGCACAGCGTCAGTTCAAAATGGTTCGGGATCTGCTCGAGGCAATCCTCAATAGTAATACGGGCCATAGGTACTCCTGCCTTATCAATAAAAACGGAAAATCAGGGAAACACCGATCCTTTTAATCAGTATTTTCCTAACGGATATCAGAAATAATGCCGAATTGCTCGAATAATTCAGCGTGCGTCACGACTTGCCGTGGAAGCCTGCAACGGGCCGCCTTGACAATGGCGGCGAGCTGGGAAAGCGCAAGCTCAAAATCATCGTTGATGATAACATAATCAAAGCCGGAAGCATGCGATATTTCTTCATTGGCGGCGTCAATGCGCCGGGCAATAATTTCCAGCGAGTCCTGCCCCCGCTTGTGCAAACGCTCTTCCAGTACGGTAATGGAAGGCGGCAGGATAAAGATGCTTATGGTTTCTGCAATCAGTTTCCGGATTTGCATGGCACCTTGCCAGTCGATTTCCAAAAGCGTGTCCTTGCCGGACGCCAGCCGTTCCAGTACGGCGCGGCGGGATGTGCCATAGTAATTGCCATGCACTTCTGCCGATTCGAGAAATTCGCCCTTCCTTTGCCTTTCCTGGAAATCGGCAATGGTGGTGAAATAGTATTCCCGGCCATCTTCCTCGCCCGGGCGCGGTGCACGCGTGGTGTGGGATATGGAAAGTCCCAGGCTGTCGTCCTGCCGGGTCAGTTCTTTGAGCAGGGATGATTTTCCCGCGCCGGATGGTGCCGTGATAATGAACAGCATGCCTGCCGAAAAGGGGGTGACGGTGAGTTCGGTTTTCATGTTGTCACGAGAAACAAAGGCGGTTTCAAACAAAGCCGTGAAAAAGGATGCAAAAATCGGTTTTTACCAGAATTTCCACCAGACGGCTTCAGGTTCTCTGGTTCCGCCGGATGGCAAAACACTGTCAGGATAATTCTGCTGGAAGATACGGTTCGTATCATCGCGCAGGTCATATAATCCCATTTTATCGTAAGCGCGTACCATGATATAAAGCGCTTCTTCGCTTGAAGGCGAATCCGGATACTTGGCGACAGCGCCTTGCGCCCGGTTGGAGGCCGCAACATAGGCTCCCCGCTTGTAATAATATTTGGCAACGTGGATTTCATAACGCGCCAGCATATTGATCAGGTACTGCATGCGGACACGGGCATCGGCAGAATAGATGCTGTCAGGAAAACGGGTGACCAAAAGCTTGAAGGAGTCAAAGGCTTCCTGCGCGGCTTTTGAGTCGCGTTCGGATAAATCCTGCTTGAAGGCGAAATTCATGATGCCCACGCGGTCGTTAAAATTGATGAGACCGCGCAGGTAGTACATGTAATCGATATTGGGATGATTGGGATGCAGCTTGATGAAACGCTCTACAGCCGCCAGCGCCTGTGGCTGGTCGTTGTCTCGGTAGTATGCGTAGGCAATCTCGATTTGCGCCTGTTGCGCATAAACGCCGAAAGGATAGCGTGCCTCCAGTTTTTCAAGGTACTGGATGGCCTTTTCATAGTCGCCTCCCAGCATCATTTCCTTGGCTTCGTGATACAGCTTTCCGGCAGGCCAGGATGCGGTTTCGTCAATCTGCTCGGGGAGCAGGCCGCAGCCTGCAACCAGGAGAATCATGATAATGGCGAAAAATTTTAATAGATTCTTTTGCATGATTTTTGCAAAATGCAGATAACGCGCGAAAATGATCGGATAATCACGGAATTATAGCTGATAGAACCCAAAGTGAAAAAAAATGAGAGCCTGAATATGTCATATCAGGGAAAAAATGATATGGATGAAGCGGATTTTGATGAAATCCCCGAACCGGAGGCGGGATACCGTTTCCGCCTGACCGCGAAAAATGGCGGGGAACGCCTGGATAAAGTGGTTGCCGAATTATTGCCGCAGTTTTCCCGAAGCCGTCTCCAGCGGTGGATTGACGACGGCTTTGTGACGGTTGACGGTGAGCGTTTTCCCGGAAAACGCGCTGTTGTCGGCGATGAGGAAATCCTGGTTTTGCCGCAGCGTTCCGAGGAGGAGATGGCTTACCAGCCCGAGCCGATGGATTTGCCGGTGGTATATGAGGATGCGGATATCATCGTCATCAACAAGCCAGCCGGACTGGTTGTCCATCCGGCGGCAGGAAACTGGTCAAAAACCCTGCTCAACGGGCTTTTGCACCATTTCCCGCCTGTTGCCGCAGTACCGCGCGCAGGCATTGTGCACCGGCTGGACAAGGAGACCAGCGGCCTCATGGTTGTCGCCAAGACACTGGAGGCGCAAACGGCCCTGGTGCGCCAGTTGCAGGAAAGGACGGTTCACAGGCGGTATCTTGCGCTGGTCTGGGGGATGCCGTCTCCATTGAGGACGATTAGCGCCGCCATTGGCCGCCATCCTCGTGACCGCATCCGGATGGCCGTGTCTGAAAGCCCCCAGGCCAAGCCTGCGGTGACGCATTACCGGCGCATCCAGACAGGCAGGCTGGGCAACATGGATGTGAGTCTCGTTGAGTGCCGGCTGGAAACGGGGCGAACGCACCAGATTCGCGTGCATATGCAGTCAATCGGTTTTCCCCTGGTTGGCGACCCGCTTTACGGGAAGCCCCATTTAGCATCATTTTTTCCCCGGCAGGCGCTGCATGCGGAAAAACTCGGACTGCTGCATCCTGCCGGCAAAAACGCCTGTGAATGGCAGATGCCGGTTCCGGATGATTTTGCGGCATTATTGGCTGAAGCAGGAATAACAGTACATGAAAAATGAGCCAGATTTGATTTTTCCGGACTGGAAAGCCCCCGGCAATGTGCGCGGGTTTTCCACAACGCGTCATGGCGGCACCAGTTTGCCGCCCTACCACGGAAAAAAAGCATCCGAGGGCGGCCTGAACCTGGCCATGCATGTCAACGATGACACGGCTCATGTCGGGCAGAACAGGGATCGACTGAAAAAATGGCTGCCAGGCGAGCCTTTATGGCTCAACCAGGTTCACGGTACAAAGGTACTAAAGGCCGGATCGGTATCCGGCGTGCCGGAGGCAGATGCCAGTTTTGCAACCGGAAGGGATCAGGTTTGCCTTGTCCAGACGGCAGACTGCCTGCCGGTGCTTTTCTGCGATACGGCGGGCAGCGTTGTTGCGGCTGCCCATGCCGGATGGCGCGGGCTTGCCGGGGGCGTTCTTGATGAAACGCTCTTTCAGATGCGGCAGGCGGGCGCAGGCGACATCCTTGCCTGGCTTGGCCCCGCCATTGGCCCGGCGTGTTTTGAGGTTGGCGAGGATGTGCTGGATACTTTTGCTGCCCGCGATGCGCGCCTTGACCGCTATTTCAGGGCGCTGGACGGCCAGCCGGGAAAATACCTGGCGGACATTTACGGGCTGGCCCGGCATATTCTTGAACAACAGGATGTCAGCCAGATCAGCGGCGGCGGCCTTTGTACGGTATCGGATGCGGCGCGTTTTTACTCGTACCGCCGTGACGGCGTAACAGGCAGGATGGCAACCTGTGTCTGGCTGGTTTGATTTTCGCCATAATACTGCCTGCATCATGTTAAAGAACAGAAATAGATGAATACACTGAAAAAGATCGGTTTTGTTTCACTGGGTTGTCCCAAGGCACTGGTGGATTCCGAACATATTCTGACGCGCCTGCGTTCGGAGGGATACGAGACAGCAGCGACATATGACGATGCGGATCTCGTGATCGTCAATACCTGCGGCTTTATTGATGCGGCCGTAGAGGAATCACTGGAAACCATCGGAGAGGCGCTGGCAGAAAACGGAAAAGTGATCGTGACCGGATGCCTCGGCGCCAAAAAAGACGCCGATGGCGAAGCCTTTATCCGCCGTGTCTTGCCCGATGTACTGGAAATAACCGGCCCGGATGCGCTGGAAGCGGTGATGCAGGCTGTTCACAAACATCTGCCAAGACCGCATGAACCGTTTATTGACCTGATACCGCCGCAGGGCATCAAGCTGACCCCGCGTCATTATGCCTATATCAAGATTTCCGAAGGCTGCAATCACAGTTGCACTTTCTGCATTATCCCGTCATTGAGGGGGCGGCTGGTTACCCGTCCTGTTGGTGACATCTTGCATGAGGCAGAGCGGCTTTTTGATTCCGGCGTCAGGGAACTGTTGCTGGTTTCGCAGGATACTGGTGCTTACGGGGTGGATATCAAGTACCGGACGGGTTTCTGGGATGGCAGACCAGTCAGGACGCATGTGACGCAACTGGCCCAGGCACTGGGAAAACTGGCGCAGCGATATGACGCCTGGGTTCGCCTGCATTATGTTTATCCCTATCCCCATGTCGATCATCTCGTTTCCCTGATGCAGGATGGCCTCGTCCTGCCTTACCTGGACGTGCCGCTTCAGCATGCCCATCCGGAGGTGCTGAAAAGAATGAAACGGCCTGCCAGCGGAGAAAAGCATCTTGAGCGAATTGTAGCCTGGCGAGACAAATGCCCGGATATCACCATCCGTTCCACCTTCATTACCGGTTTTCCCGGAGAGACGGATGCCGAATTCGATTACCTGATGGATTTTCTGAAAGAAGCCCGGATTGATCGCCTGGGATGCTTCCCCTATTCGCCGGTAGACGGCGCAGCGGCAAACGACCTTGGCAATCCCGTCCCGGAAGCGCTTCGGGAAGAACGCCGGGGAAGGCTGATGCTCATGCAGGAAGCCATTTCCCACGAAAAACTGAGGGAAAAAATCGGGAAAACCATACGTGTCCTGCTGGATGAGCCGATGCGGGGTGGCGCCATTGGGCGGTCATCGGCCGATGCGCCCGAAATTGACGGGGTGGTTTACGTCAAAAAGCCCAAGGGGATGCGCAAAAAGCTGCAGGCCGGAACCTTTGTGAATGTGCTGATAACAGAGGTTGACGCCCATGATATGTGGGGGGAAATGCTGCCTTGAGCATGGTGATGCCGGTTTTCCAATAGTGGGGTAAGATGGAGCCAATCCGTCAGACAGACACAGGAGCGCTTTCATGACAAAAACAGAAAAAAACCAGACGAGACTCCTTCATAGCGATTATGAGCCGCCAGCCGGTTTCGAGGCTTTTCCGACGCCCATCCATCGTGCGTCAACGGTTATTTTTAAAAGCGTGGCGGCCATGCGCGCGCGCGACTGGCAGCGCCGGGATTCCTACACCTATGGTCTTCATGGCACCCCGACCACGTTTACGCTTGAAGAACAACTTGCCGAAATCGAAGGCGGAAAGCATTGCATTCTGGCACCAAGCGGACTGGCTGCCATTGCCATTGTGGATTTTGCCTTTCTGCGTACCGGTGACGATGTCCTGATCCCGGAAAATGTCTACAACCCCAACCGGGAACTGGGCAACTGGCTGAAAAACGATTTCGGCGTGGATGCCCGCTATTACGATCCGCTGATCGGCGCGGGCATCGCCGACATGATCCTGCCCAATACCCGCCTGATCTGGGCGGAGACGCCGGGTTCTGTCACGATGGAGGTGCCGGATATCCCGGCTATCTGCAAGGCGGCGCACGACAGGGGGGCCATCGTGGTAGTGGACAATACCTGGTCTGCGGGTTTGGGCTTTGACGCTTTCGCGCACGGCGCGGATGTCGTCTTGCATGCCCTGACCAAATACCAGGCCGGTTCTTCCGATCTTTTGATGGGGGCGCTGATCACGCGGGATGACGATTTGTACCGCCGGCTTTGCGTGGCGCACATGCGTCTTGGCATGGGGGTCGGCGCCGATGATGTCTACCTTGTTTTACGCAGTTTGCCGACAATGAAACTCCGGTTTGAAAAGCACGGTGAAGCGGCGGTAAAAGTGGCAAACTGGCTCAAGGCGCGTCCTGAAATCAGCCACATCCTGCATCCCGCCTTCCCGGACTGTCCGGGACATGAACTGTATGCACGGGATTTCACCGGGGGAGGAGGGCTGTTTTCCGTCCTGTTTGACAAACGCTATACGGAAGAACAGACAGACCGTTTTGTTGAAGCGCTCCGGTTTTTCAGGCTCGGATTCAGTTGGGGAGGCGTGCACAGCCTGTGCGCCCCTTTCCGTGTTCCCGATAATCGCCATGACTGGGGATACCAGGGACACCAGCTTATCCGGCTGTATATCGGCCTTGAGAACATCGACGACCTGATTGCGGATCTGGAGCAGGCGTTTTCTGTACTGACCTAATGAACCGTTTACCTGCGATCCATTAAATCAGAAATCGGGCCGATGTCTTGCTTTTGACTTCTTCTGTCGCAGAGACTTCCTGCAGCTTGCTGACAAGCTCGCGGGGGTCTTGTGCCGTCAACAGCCTGTCGGTATAACGGGATTCGACAAATCCCTGGTCGACCAGATGGTCAATCAGGCAAATAAGGCTGTCATAAAACCCGTTGATATTCAGGATGCCGATGGGCTTTTTATGCAGATCCAGCATGCCCCAGGTAAAGGTTTCAAACAATTCGTCCAGTGTTCCCATGCCGCCGGACATGGCGATGAACCCGTCGGCCAGGTCAGCCATCATAGCTTTTCGCTCGTGCATGTCCTTGACGATATAAAGACGGGTCAGGCCATCGTGCCCGACTTCCTTTTCAAGCAGATCCTTGGGAATGACGCCCGTTACCTCACCGCCCAGTCGCAGTATTTCATCTGCGAGGATACCCATCAATCCGATGTGGGCGCCGCCATAAACCAGGGCGATATTGTTATTCACCATTTCCTGGGCCAGTGCCCGGGCTGCATCGGCATGCACTTCGGATTTCCCCGTACGTGAGCCGCAATAAACACAAATTGATCTCAGCATTATTTGATTTGGATACCAGCGCTTTCTACAGATTCGTGAAGGCGTTTTGATTTTTACGAAACATCTGCCATGTTAGCGCAGGCAGAATGATATTTCAAAAGAAAATTCATGAGGACAAAGCCTAAATGGCCTTGATTGTCCGGGTTGTGTATTCCTCAACATAGTCAATCAGGTTGTCACTGTCGCTTTCCGCTTTTTTTTCATCGCCTTGTGAAATGGCGACTGCCATAGTGGCATGAAGGCGACAGACCTTCGGCAAATCGCCAAAGTGCTTGAAATAAAGAAACCAGAACCGCCGGGTTTGCGCCTGGATGCACGACATGGCCAGCCGCGCGTATTTATTGCGTGCCGCAACTGCCAGCAATTGATTGAATTCCCGGTCAGTCTGAATAAAAAGGTTTTCGTCATTGGCCTCAGCCGCTTGCAGAAATTTTTTGCCCAACGCAAAAAAATGCTCCTTTTCTCCGGTGCTGGCAAATTGTGCCGCCCGGTTGGCCATGATGCGTTCCAGCCCGCGCCTGACTTCAATCAGCCTGAACTGATCGGTCATGTCAATTTCCGAAATCGTGATGCCGGAACGGGGCGTGATGATGACCGTACCTTCGTAAGCCAGTCTTTGGAGGGCTTCCCGGATGGGGGTTCTGCCAATACCCAGTCGCTCGCTTAAAAAATTCTCGGAAATTTTCTGGCCGGGCTCCAGTTTGAGGCTGACGATCATTTCTTCGATCAGTTCATAGGCTTTCTGGGCCTGGCTGGGCATTTTGCTTTCGAGGATGTCCATATTTCTCCCGGATCAAGGAACCTCTGCTAAATGGGGTTGACTGGGTACTGGATATGCTGGCGATAAAAGCGGGGAAAATCATCCGGCATGATTGGCTTGCTGAACCAGTATCCCTGAAGAGCGTCACATCCCAGTTTTTTGAGCAACTCATATTGCGCGATGGTTTCGACCCCTTCCGCAATGACCTGGTAATCCAGGCTGTTTGCCATATTGATGATGGCACTGATAATGGCACGGTCATTGACATTTTCGACCATGTCATTGATAAAGGCCCGGTCGATTTTCAGCACATCGGCATCAAATTCTCTCAGGTAAGCCAGACTGGAATAACCGGTTCCAAAATCGTCAATGCTGATCTGCATGCCAAGTCCCTGCAGTTCCCGGATAATCAGGAGCGCGCCTTCCGTATTCCCCATCATCAGGGTTTCCGTCATTTCCAGTTCCAGTTGATGGGGCTGGACCCCGTTTTTTTCCAGGGCCATCTTGACATTGTTGAGCAGG
>JAVBTJ010000049.1:0-10642 GCA_031556215.1 Oxalobacter sp. | reverse complement strand
ATTAAAGCCGATAATGACAGCGCCCGAGGCTACGGCCAGGTTGACGTCGGATTCCGTGATGCCGCCAACACCGGCATGCACCACCTGCAATTTGACTTCATCCGTTGAAAGTTTGAGCATGGAACTGGTCAACGCTTCCTGTGAACCCTGTACGCCTGTCTTGATAATCAGCGGCAGTGTCTTGACTTCGCCTTCCGCGATCTGGTCAAACATGTTTTCCAGCTTGGCTGCCTGTTGTTTGGCCAGCTTGACGTCACGGAACTTGCCCTGCCTGAAGAGGGCAATTTCGCGGGCTTTGCGCTCATCAGCCATCACCAGCACTTCTTCGCCTGCGGCGGGAACGCCTGTCAGTCCCTGTATCTCAACCGGGATACTTGGGCCGGCATAATCAATCGGCTTGCCGGTTTCATCCAGCATGGCGCGGACACGCCCGAATTCCTGTCCGACCAGGACAACGTCTGTTTTGTGAAGAGTACCGGACTGCACCAGGATGGTCGCAACAGGGCCGCGTCCCTTGTCCAGGCGCGCTTCAATAACCAGTCCCTTGGCAGGGGCTTCGATAGGGGCGGTCAATTCCAGCACTTCTGCCTGAAGCAGCACGTTTTCCAGAAGATTGTCGATGCCCTGGCCGCTTTTCGCCGAAACCGGCACAAAAGGAGAATCGCCACCATACTGTTCTGGCACGACTTCTTCTGCGATCAATTCCTGGGTCACGCGATCTACATTGGCGCTGGTTTTATCGATTTTATTGATTGCCACGACAAGGGGAACGCCTGCCGCCTTGGCATGGGCAATCGCCTCTTTCGTCTGTGGCATCACGCCGTCATCTGCCGCAACGACCAAAATGACAATGTCGGTTGCTTTCGCGCCCCTGGCACGCATGGCGGTAAACGCCTCGTGGCCCGGCGTGTCCAGGAAGGTAATCATCCCGTTTGGCGTCTGGACATGGTATGCACCGATATGCTGGGTAATGCCACCCGCCTCGCCAGATGCGATCTTGGTACGGCGGATGTAATCCAGTAATGACGTCTTGCCGTGATCCACGTGTCCCATCACCGTCACCACCGGCGCCCTCGGCAAAGATTCGGCATCTGCATTTTCACCCATGGCGGCAAGCTCTGCCTCATGATCCTGTATCTTGGCGGCAAAGGCCTTGTGTCCCATCTCCTCAACCAGGATCATGGCCGTTTCCTGATCCAGCACCTGGTTGATCGTGACCATCTGCCCCAACAGCATGAGCTGCTTGATCACTTCGGATGCCTTGATCGACATCTGGTGAGCCAGTTCGGCTACGGTAATGGTTTCCGGCACATAGACATTCTTGATGAGGGCTTCTGTCGGCTGCTGGAAGTTGCTTTCTCTTTCCATTGAGTGCTGGCCTTTACGGTTTTTGCCACCGCCGCTCCGCCATCCTTCACGCGTGGTCGTTGCAGGGCCGCCCCGTGTTTTCATGCCGGTGCCGCGCTTTTTCGCTGCATCTTCCTGCCAGATGGAAGCCACATTGGCAGATTTGATCGATTTTTTCTCGGGGGAACCACCCTTGTTCTCATCCTTTGCGGCCGCAGGCTTTTTCTCGGCCGGACGACGCAGTGTGGCATCTTTTTTCTTGGCTTCTTCAGTGGCTTCCGGTTCCGGCTTTTTGACGACTTTTTTGGGCGTGGTCATCATGGCCTTGATCTGCGCCACTTCATCCTCTACCGCCTGCCGGGTTCTTTCTGCTTCAGCCGCCTTTTCCGCTTCCTCTTCCGCTTTCCTGGTCGCTTCGGCTACCGCTTTTTCTTTCTGGCTCTCGGCATCTTCAGCAACCTCCTTGGCTGTCATTTCCGCAACCTTGCGCGCCTCTTCCTCTGCCTTCTGGCGAGCGGCTTTTTCTGCTTCCAGTTGCGCCAGTTGCGCCTGTTTTTCACGCAACTCCGCTTCCTGGTGCGCGATCAGCTCGGCCTGTCGGCGTGCTTCATCCGCCCGCTTTTTCTGCTCCGCTTCATCAATAATCGGGGCAGGAGGCGCTTTGGGATCGGCTTTGTCAGCCGCAGGCTCTTCCCGTTTGAAGGTGCGCTTCTTGCGAACTTCAACCTGAATCGTGCGCGACTTGCCTGAGGCATCAGCCTGCTTGATCTCCGTGGTTTCCTTTCGGGTCAGCGAGATTTTTTTCTTTTCTTCCAACGGATTACCGTGCGATTCGCGCAGATGGCTCAACAATTTGTCCTTATCTGCGTTGGTCAGGGAGTCATTTACTGATTTTTTATCAACCCCTGCATTGCGTAACTGCCCCAGCAGCGATTCTGCCGGCATATTCAGCTCTGCAGCAAATTGAGCTACGTTATTAGTCGCCATTCCTTCCTCTTTCCTGTCTGACACGGTTCAGTCCATGCAAATGCCGTGATTACTTCGCTTCGGTTACTTCCCATGCACGTGACTGCAATGCCTTCGCATGTTCATCATACTTGGCATCAATGAGTTCCATCTCATCATCGCTTACATCTTCAAAACCATTTTCAATCAGTTCACGCGCACGCTCCGTCGGCAAAGCGAGGATGGCGCCAAACTCGTCGTAGGCAAGCCCGCCGAAATCGGCCAGCGTCTTGATCCCGGCCAACCCCAGTTTGCCAGCGGTTGCCCTGTCCATGCCCTCCAGGTCAATCAACCCCTGTTCCATATTGGAGATGCCTTCTTCGGATGCAATCGCTTCTGTTACCAGGGCATCGCGGGCGCGGGTGCGCAATTCGTTGACTGTTTCCTCATCCAATGCCTCAATTTCGAGCATTTCATTAATGGGAACATAGGCAATTTCTTCCAGCGCGGAAAAACCTTCCTCGATCAGGATATCTGCCACTTCCTGATCCACATTCAGCTTTTCCATGAAAAGCACGCGGATACCGGCGGTTTCCATTGCCGACTTGTCTGCCGACTCTTCCGCCGTCATGATGTTGATTTTCCAGCCGGTCAGTTCGGATGCCAGGCGAACGTTCTGCCCGCTCCTGCCAATGGCAATGGCCAGATTTTCCTCATCGACAATGACATCCATTGCATGTTGTTCTTCATCAACCACGATGGAAGAAACATTGGCTGGCGCGAGCGCACCGATGACAAATTGCGCCGGGTCTTCCGACCACAATACAATATCCACACGCTCGCCGCCCAGTTCGCCGGTCACGGCCTGTACCCGTGAACCCCGGATGCCGACACAGGTTCCGATTGGATCAATACGCTTGTCGCTGGTGAAAACCGCTATTTTGGCGCGAACGCCCGGATCACGCGCGGCTGATTTGATTTCAAGCAGCCCCTGCTCCATTTCCGGTACTTCCAGTTCAAACAGCTTGATGATGAATTCCGGCGCGGTGCGGGACAAAATCACCTGCTGTCCCCGCGCGCTCCTGTCAACACGCAAGATATAGGCGCGAACCCTGTCGCCAACGCGCAGGTTTTCCTTGGGGATCATCTGATCCCGGGGAAGGCGGGCCTCGATCTTGCCGGATTCCATAATCGCATCGCCACGCTCCATCCGCTTGATCGTACCGGTAACGAGCGAATCGCCGCGTTCCAGGAAATCCGTCAGGATCTGCTCACGTTCGGCGTCACGGATACGCTGCAAAACGATCTGCTTGGTGTCCTGCGCAAAACGGCGACCGAATTCAATTGACTCGATATGCTCTTCCAGGTAGTCGTCAACTTCAATATCCGGAATCTGTTCCTTTGCCTCAAAATGCAGGATTTCCTGATCCGGCAGTTGCAATCCGGCTTCATCAGGCACGACATGCCAGCGGCGGAAGGTTTCAAACTCGCCGTTTTGCCGGTCGATAGCGACTCTGATATCCACATCACCCGGATAGCGTTTTTTGGTTGCCAGAGCCAGTGCATGTTCCAGTGCGCCAAGGACAATTTCCTTATCGACATTCTTTTCGCGCGCAAGCACATCAACCAGTTGCAAAATTTCGAAACTCATTTTTTCCGACCCCTAAAATTCACCTGCGGCACCAATCGTGCCTTGTCCACATCAGAAAGAGAAAAATGCAGCAGTGACGCACCTTCCTTCGTATCAAACTCCAGCGCCAGTTCATCCCCCTCCGGTTCCCGCAATATGCCCTGGAAAACACGGCGGTTTGACATCCCCTCAACCGGCATGCGCAATTTGACGCTGGCCTCCATGCCCACAAAACGGGCAAAATCCGAAAAACGCTTCAGCGGCCTGTCCAGGCCGGGAGAAGAGACCTCCAGACGTTCATAATCCACATCTTCTACCGTCAGGACATGCGAAAGCTGATGGCTGACCGTCTCGCAGTCTTTTACGGTAATATTGCCTTTGGCAAGGTCTTCCGGCAAAAAGTCGATATACACACGCAAAAGCCCGCCTGATGCCCGTTCGACATCAACCAGGTCATAACCGCAGCCATTCACGGTTTTTTCGATTAAATTCTGTTGCAAACCCGCCCCCGGCAATCGCTTGTGACACGGTTTTTTCCATTGCTTCAATGAAAAAAAAATGGGCGTACGCCCATATTCGTGTGTCCAAACTTTTCCTGAAAAACCAACACTAATATTTAATTATATACAATTACTTACCGGATCGCAATGCTTTGCAGACCCTATTTGAACCCCACCCGGAATTTGACGGCTTTTTAACGACTGCCGCTGACTCGTTGTAAAATCGCTTATTTTTAATTACCGGAACCAAACACTGGTTACTACGCCGCATACAAGATGTCAGAAAAATCCCTATATAACGAATCATCCATACAGGTTCTGAAAGGACTGGAACCTGTCCGCCAGCGCCCGGGCATGTATACCCGGACGGAAAGCCCGCTGCACATCATAACGGAGGTCATTGACAATGCATCGGATGAAGCGATTGCAGGCCACTGTAAAAACATCCGGGTTTCCCTGCGCGCGGATGGCGGCATCAGCATTGAGGATGATGGCCGCGGCATACCGGTCGGCAGGCATCCGGAAGAAAAAATTCCCACGATTGAAGTCATTTTTACCCGGCTTCACTCCGGAGGCAAATTCCAGAAAGGTATGGAAAATGCCTATACCTTCTCTGGCGGCCTGCATGGCGTCGGCGTATCGGTCACCAATGCGCTTTCCACCAAAGTGGAGGTGATGGTCTGGCGCGAGAAGAAACTGCATGAAATCACGTTCATGGATGGCGAAGTCACGGAAAAACTGGCCTCCCGCCCGCTTTTACGCGGGGAGAAAAAATCCGGAACCCGGGTCACGGCCTGGCCTGACCCGAAATATTTCGACAGCGCCGTTATTTCCCTGGCCGAACTCCGGCATCTGCTTCGCTCCAAGGCCATCCTCCTGCCGGGCGTGACTGTCTCGCTTTTTGACGAAAAAACCGGGGAAACCGAAACCTGGCAATATGAAAACGGCTTTCGCGGCTATCTTTCCGAACAACTGGGCCTGGAAACGAACGACGATACCGTTATCCCCCTCTTTGAAGGCGAACATTACGCGGGCAATGCCCAGGAAGGCTTTGCGGTTGGCGAAGGCGCTGCCTGGATTGTGGCATGGACGGCAGAAGGCCCCCTTGTGCGGGAGTCTTTTGTCAACCTGATTCCCACGTCAGCGGGCGGCACACATGAAAGCGGACTGCGTGACGGTCTGTTTAATGCCGTCAAGAGTTTTGCGGAAATGCATTCGCTTTTGCCAAAAGGCATTCGCCTGCTTCCAGAAGATGTTTTTGCCCGGGTTTCTTTTCTCCTGTCCGCAAGAGTCCTTGACCCGCAGTTTCAGGGACAGATCAAGGAGCGGCTGAATTCCCGCGATGCGGTTCGGCTGGTATCCCATTTTGTCCGCCCACCGCTGGAACTGTGGCTCAACCAGAATGTGGATCAGGGACGCAAGCTGGCTGACCTGGTCATTCGCCAGGCACAATCGCGCCTGCGTTCCGCGCAAAAAGTCGAAAAGAAAAAATCATCCGGCGTGGCCGTCCTGCCGGGAAAACTGACGGACTGCGAATCCACCGACATTACCAGAAACGAGCTGTTCCTGGTTGAGGGCGATTCCGCCGGGGGCTCTGCCAAAATGGGCCGGAACAAGGAATTCCAGGCTATCCTGCCCTTGCGCGGCAAGGTGCTCAATTCCTGGGAAACGGAAAAGAACCGCCTCTTTGCCAACCAGGAGATTCACGATATTTCCGTTGCCATTGGCGTGGATCCGCATGATGCCAATGACAACCCGGATCTTTCCGGGCTGCGTTATGGAAAAATATGCATTCTCTCGGACGCCGATGTGGACGGTTCCCATATCCAGGTGCTGCTCCTGACGCTTTTTTTCCGCCATTTCCCCAAACTGATCGAAAACGGCAACATCTGCGTTGCCCGTCCGCCGCTTTATCGCGTTGATGTTCCGGCGCGCGGCAAGCGCCCCGTGCAGAAACTCTACGCGCTGGATGAAACCGAACTTTTTGCCATTCGCGACAAGCTGAAAAAGGAAGACGTCAGGGAAAGCGCCCTGGCCATTTCCCGCTTTAAAGGACTGGGGGAAATGAACGCGGAACAACTGTGGGAAACAACCCTTAACCCCGACACGCGCAGGCTGCTTCCCGTTACCCTGGGGGATATGGGGCAGCAAAACGCGGAAGCCCGCTTCCAGATGCTGATGGGAAAAGGGGAAGCCGCCGCCCGCCGGGCATGGATGGAAGAACACGGACATGAGGCCCAGGCCGATATCTGATTAGCCGGATAAATATGGATACGACACAACAACCCAGCCTTTTTGACCAGGCACAACCCGACAACCCGAGCCATGATGAAGCGGAAGCGTTGACGCTGGCCAGTTTTGCCGAGCGCGCCTATCTTGACTATGCCATCTCCGTCGTCAAGGGACGCGCGCTTCCCGACGTCTGTGACGGCCAGAAACCCGTTCAGCGGCGTATTTTATATGCCATGAATGAACTGGGGCTGACAACCAGCGCAAAACCCCGAAAATCTGCCGCTGTTGTCGGCGATGTGCTGGGCAAACTGCATCCGCATGGCGACCAGTCTGTTTATGATGCCCTGGTTCGTATGGCGCAGGACTTTTCCATGCGCTATCCCCTCATCGACGGGCAGGGCAATTTCGGTTCGCGGGACGGCGATGGCGCCGCTGCCATGCGATATACCGAAGCCCGGCTGACGCCGATTGCGGAATTATTGCTGGATGAGATTGATCTGGGCACGGTTGATTTCATTCCCAACTACGACGGGTCTTCTGAAGAACCCCGGATTCTGCCTTCCCGGCTGCCGCTGACGCTTTTGAATGGTTCATCAGGCATTGCGGTTGGCATGGCAACGGAAATTCCGCCGCATAACCTTTCTGAAATCGCCCAGGCCGCCATTGCCCTCATCCGCAACCCGAAAATGAGCCATGCCGAACTCATGGAACTGGTTCCCGGCCCAGACTTTCCAGGCGGCGGGCAGATTATCACGGCGGCAGGGCAGATTGCCGAAATGTACGAAAACGGCAGGGGCAGCCTCAAAGTGCGCGCCCGTTGGGAAGTGGAAGAACTGGCAAGGGGGCAATGGCAGATTGTCGTCAATGAATTGCCGCCCGGCACGTCATCGCAGAAGGTGCTGGAAGAAATAGAGGAAATGACCAATCCCAAGGTACGTCCAGGCAAGAAATCCCTGTCGCCGGAACAGACGGCCCTTC
Organism: Oxalobacter sp.; assembly: GCA_031556215.1. GTDB lineage: Bacteria > Pseudomonadota > Gammaproteobacteria > Burkholderiales > Burkholderiaceae_D > Oxalobacter. Next base: position 3,010 of record JAVBTJ010000049.1, on the reverse strand, counting down.
GCCAGACCATGCTTGGCCTTTTAGACAGCATCCGCGATGAGTCCAGCCGGGATGCGCCTGTTCGCCTGGTATTCGAGCCGAAATCCCGGCGGCAGGATACCGATGAATTCATGCAGATGCTCCTGTCGCATACCTCGCTTGAAAGCAATGCCTCGTTAAACCTTGTCATGATCGGCCTGGATGGCCGTCCCATGCAAAAAGGATTGCGCGACATCGTGCAGGAATGGATTGACTTCCGCTTTGAAACGGTTCGCCGCCGTACAGCATGGCGCCTGGAAAGAGTGGATGACCGCATCCATATCCTTGAAGGCCGCGAGATGGTTCTGCTCAATATTGACAAAGTCATCAGCATTATCCGTGAGTCCGACGAGCCTAAAGCCGCACTTATCAAGGCATTCGGGCTTTCGGAGCGGCAGGCTGACGATATCCTGGAAATCCGCCTGCGCCAGTTGGCCCGGATGGAAAAACTTAAAATTGAGCAGGAACTGTCAGAACTGCGTGGCGAAAAAAACACGCTGCATGATCTGTTAAATAATGCCGCCTCAATGAGACGGCGGATCATCCGCGAAATTGAGGCTGACCAGAAAAAATTCGGCGATGCCCGGCGAACCCTGATCGAAGAAGCCAAACGCGCCTCCATCGAACAGAAAATCATTGATGAGCCAGTCACGGTCATTATTTCGGAAAAAGGATGGGTGCGTTGCCGTTCGGGACATGGGCACGACCTTTCCCAGTTAAACTTCAAGGCCGGTGATGCGCTATATGGCACCTTTGAATGCCGAAGCACGGATCAGCTTCTTGTTTTTGGTTCAACGGGACGTATTTATTCTGTCGCGGTTCACCTGCTTCCGAATGCGCGAGGGGACGGCATGCCGATCACCACTTTTATCGAAGTGGCCCCCAACGACCAGATAACCCATTATTTTGCCGGCCCGACAGAAACCGCGCTTTTGATTGCCACCAGTTCCGGCTATGGTTTTGGTGCAAAGGTAGCGGATATGGCCAGCCGGGTTCGCCAGGGAAAACTCTTTATCGGCCTGGAAAAAAACGAACAGTTGCTTGCCCCCTGCCCGATCCGCGAGAAGGATCAATGGATTGCCTGCCTCTCCCGGCAGGGCCGGTTTTTGGCCTTTTCCGTAGAAGAGCTCCGCCATCTCTCCGGCGGCGGGCAGGGCGTTATCCTGATGGCGCTTGATCCGAAAGAAACCCTGCTGGCCACCCGGCCTGTTGACGAGAAAGGATGTGTCATCGTCTGCCTTGCCAAGAACCAGACCCGGCACGAAATTCGCCTGGCGGGGAGCAGCCTGACCACCTATTCAGGAAAAAGGGCGAGAAAAGGCCGCCTTGTCGAATCACGCTTCAAGCCCGTCAATCTGGAACCGGCTCCATCTATATCCAGTACGGATGACGCGGCGGAAAAATAAGGAAACACCATAAAAATCCGGCGCCTTTTCAGGCCGGATTTTTATGGCAAATACCAGAGGGGGTTGAGAATCACTCTATTTCGGCAATCATTTCCATTTCGATGCATGCCCCAGTTGGGATCTGGGCAACACCAAATGCTGAACGCGCATGGCGTCCCTTTTGGCCAAAAACTTCCACGAGCAGCTCTGAGGCGCCATTGGTGACGAGATGATGATCCGTAAAATCGCCTGTTGAATTCACCAGGCTCAGCACTTTGACAATCCGCCGGACACGATTGAGGTCACCGCCACAGGCGGCCTGGAGTGTTGCCATCATATCAACGGCAATATTGCGCGCGGCAGCGCGGCCCTCTTCCACAGAGATATTTTTTCCCAACTGCCCGACATGGGGCTGCCCGTTTTTCTTGGCAATATGCCCGGACAAATAGACGGTATGGCCTGTCTGGACATACATGACATAGGCCGCAACCGGCTCGGCGACTTCGGGCAGCGTGATCTGCAAGGCTTTTAATCTTTCATAACAAGACATTTTCAATTCCCATTCATCTCATTTCCGGAAAATATAATCATAACGCGATATATCCAATTAAAATTATATCGGTACAATACCACTTCTACCTTTATCCCTAAAACAAAATCAGGGCAATCAATCAAATCAGGTTCACACCAATTTATTACTCACTTACATCTATAATATGACTTACCGGGACAAAGAAAATTTCCACGAGGAAATAAGGACGCCTATTGATGATCATTTTTACCAGTTGATTAATCATGAGCCTGTACGGTGTACCTTGGCAGAATATGCGCAAAACATGCAACTGGAATCAAACCGGATTGTCGCGCAGGATGAAATTAAGGGATTACTTGTCTCTACCGTATTTACCGGCATTGATTATTCTTTTGGTTCAGGAGAAAAACGCCTGTTTGAAACCATTGTTTTTGGAATGGAAGAAGATATTCATCCCAAATGGCAGCACGCGACATGGAATGATTCTCTTGAAAAACACCATCAGATCGTCAACATGATTGAAGCTGGCGGCATCGATTCATTAAAACAGCAAATCCGTGAAAAGACAGGTCAATAACAAATCCCTGTTTTCAGAAATGAAAGTGGCATGACTCCTTCCCGCATTGTTATTGATACGAACGTTTGTCTTGATTTATTTGTTTTCCACGATATCCGTTGCCATGGGCTGGCGCAGATGTTGAACGGGGGAATCATTAAAGCGGTTACGCGAAACGATTGCCGGGATGAATGGCTGCGCGTACTCTCGTACCCTTCGCTCTCCCTGGATAAAAACACCTGTAAAAACAGCATGGCAGAATATGACAACACCATTTTCTGCCATGATTTTGAAAAGAAAAATTATGCCGTTCTTCCGGCATGCAGCGACCAGGATGATCAGAAATTTCTGGAACTGGCATATGATGCCGGTGCAAAATTTCTGGTGACGAAAGATAAAGCCTTATTAAAACTGTCATCGAAAACAGGAAAATCCCGCCTTTTCCGTATTATCAAACCCGAACAATCAAATCTGATTTCACTCGAGATCAATTCATCCATGTGAAAAATTGCAAAATAC
>JAVBTJ010000058.1:0-17233 GCA_031556215.1 Oxalobacter sp. | reverse complement strand
GTCGCTTATCTGGCAGAAGTCCTTGCCGACATGAACAAAACGCTTTTATAAGCATTGTCATGAAACCGCCGCAGCGGCTTTCATAAAATGAAATCGAAAGGACAGTAATGAGCCTGGTTGAAATCAAAGTACCGGATATTGGCGACTTCAAGGATGTGGAAGTGATTGAAATCATGGTCAGGGAAGGTGACCGGATCAGGCAGGAACAATCCCTGGTGACGCTGGAATCGGATAAGGCCAGTATGGAAGTTCCCTCTTCCCGTGCGGGCATTGTCAAAGAGGTGAAAGTCAAACTGGGAGACAAGGTTTCCGAGGGCGCGCTGCTTCTCATGCTGGCGCCGGAGGCAGAAGCCGTGGCTGAAAAGACCGTTGAAAAGGTCGCGGCGGATACAGTTGCGCCGCCATTGCCGACACCCCCGCCTGCCAGCGGGGATACGGATATCGCGTGCGACACGCTGGTGCTGGGAGCCGGGCCCGGCGGGTATACCGCCGCATTCCGGGCGGCAGACCTGGGGCAGAAAGTGGTGCTTGTCGAACGTGATGAAACCCTGGGTGGGGTTTGCTTAAATGTTGGCTGCATTCCATCGAAAGCCCTGCTCCATGCCGCCCGGGTCATTACCGAAGCAGATGAAATGGCCGGATGTGGTGTCCGGATGGGCAAGCCCGTAATCGATGTTGAAAAACTGCGGGAATGGAAAAACAGCGTGGTCGGCAAGCTGACCGGTGGACTGCTTTCCCTGGCGCGAGCCCGGCAGGTTCAGGTTGTGCATGGCATCGGCACCTTTACCTCCCCCAATACGATGACGGTTCAGACGGCAGAGGGCGCAAAGACCATCGGGTTCAGAAATGCCATCATTGCGGCGGGTTCCTCTGCGGCACAGATTCCTGGATTTCCGTATGACCATCCGGCACTCATCAGTTCAACCGGGGCGCTTGACCTGCCCAAAATCCCGGAAAAAATGCTGGTCATCGGTGGCGGCGTCATTGGCCTGGAAATGGCGTGTGCCTATGATGCTTTCGGCACACGGGTTACAGTCGTTGAAGCCTCGCCGGGACTGATTCCGGCGGCGGATGCCGACATGGTCCGCATCCTGCACAACCGTATCAGCAAGCGTTATGACGGGATTTATCTCAATACCTGGGTGACGAAACTGGAACCGGATGGCGACAGGCTCCGGGCAAACTTTGAGGGCGAGAATGCCCCGGCGGAGCCACAGGCATTTGACATGGTGCTGCTGGCCGTTGGCAGGCGGCCGAACGGACGCCTGGTCGGCGCGGAAAACGCGGGCGTATTGGTCGATGAACACGGTTATATCCCGGCAGACAGCCAGCAGCGCACCAATGTCCCGCATATTTTTGCGATTGGCGATATCTGTGGGGAACCCATGCTGGCGCACAAGGCCAGTGCCGAAGGAAAGGTGGCGGCAGAAGTGATTGCCGGTGAAAAGGCCGCTTTTGACGCCCGCACCATTCCGTCTGTTGCCTATACCGACCCTGAAATTGCCTGGATGGGATTAACGGAAGCCGAGGCGAAATCAAAAGGTATTCCCTATGAAAAATCCATTTTCCCGTGGTCGGCATCCGGGCGGGCATTGACGATGGCGCGGGATGACGGCATGACCAAGCTGATCTGGGAGCCAAAGACGAAAAAAATCCTGGGCGGCGCCATTGCGGGGGTAAACGCGGGTGAACTGCTTGCCGAGCTGGTGCTGGCGCTGGAAATGGGCGCGGATCTGGATGACCTGGCCTTGACGATCCATGCCCATCCCACCCTTTCCGAAACCACCATGCTGGCGGCTGAAGCGGGGCTGGGCAGCATTACGGATTTGTTCCTGCCGAAAAAACCTTAGGTGTTCAGTCCTGCCTTTTGATGGCGCAGGCTGATGTGCCATCAAAAGGGATAAAAAAACAAATGCCCGTTTCCGGGCGGGGGAGATTTTTTGGGGGGGCATCAAATACCGGTAAAATTTGCAGGAAAATAAATTTTTACTATCGCAAATTCAGCCAATTCACCCCGTTTTTTGTGATTTATTCAATAAATTTATAGGCTTATCCTATTGTAAGCCAAGTTAACCCGGATAACTTTAGCTCGGAGTCAAACCATGAAGGAAAAAATATTGATCCTCGGCGCTGGTTTTGCCGGCATGTGGGCCGCACTGGCGGCAGCGCGGATGACCCATCAGCACCACCGCCAGGATATCGAAATCACCGTCCTGGCACCACAAGCCGAACTGCGCATTCGTCCACGCTTTTATGAGACAGCCGTAGAAAACTATGCCATCCCGTTACTGCCATTATTTAGCGAAACCGGCATATCCTTTGTGGCTGGCAGCGCCCATGAAATCGATGCGGAAAAACAACAGGTCTGGTACTACAACGACCAGAAACAATTGAACATGATCGGTTATGACCGTCTGGTGCTGGCTACCGGCAGCCACATTAACACCACCTTGCCCGGCGCAACGCAACACGCGTTCGATCTGGATCAACTGGAAAGCGCCTCCCGCCTGGAAAAACATCTCAACACACTGGCCAGCCAGCCAGGCAGTCCTGCCCGAAATACGGTAATCGTCTGCGGCGGCGGTTTTACCGGCATCGAAATAGCGACTGAATTGCCCGCGCGTTTGCGCAATATCCTGGGCAGCGACACGCCGGTACGCATCATCATTGTTGACCGCAATGGGCAGATAGGCGGGCGCTACAGTCAACAAATGCGCGATGTCATTGAACAGGCGTCCAACGAACTGGGCGTGGAATGGTTGCTGAACGCCGAAATCAAGCAGATTGACAACGACGGCATTACCTTGAAAGATGGTCAGCACATCGCTGCTAATACCGTCATCCTGACCACCGGCGTCCAGGCCAGTCCCTTGACCCGGCAAATTACTGCTGAACACGATGCCCAGGGTAGGCTGCACGTTGATCAATACCTGCGCGTCAAAGGCCAGCAAAAAATCTACGCGACCGGAGATGTCGCTTTTGCCGCCACCGATGATCTCGGCAACCACGCCCTGATGTCCTGCCAGCATGCCATCATGCTTGGTCGTTTTGCCGGCAACAACGTGGCGGCCGACCTGATAGGCACGGAGCCCTTGCCCTACAGCCAGCCGAACTACGTCACCTGCCTTGACCTGGGGGCATGGGGCGCGGTGTATACCGAAGGCTGGGATCAGGAGGTGAAATTCACCCGCGACGACGCGAAAAAAGTCAAAACTTTGCTGACAAATGAATTAATCTACCCGCCAAAAGCTGACCGGCAAGCCGCCTTTGCTGCCGCCGACCCTTCGATCCCGCTGGTTTAGGTTCAGGTATCAGCCCGCAGAAAGCGCCCCGATTGTCCATCGTCGGTCGGAGCGCTCTTTTGCGGGTGCGATTGGAACCCTATGTCGCGGGCAAGTTAATGAGTCCTGAGCCTAGACCGGAACATACCCCAACCGGGAGAGATCATCTTCCTCAAGCCATTGCCAGGCGCTTTCCGGCAGGGTTTTAGGCAGCACAAAGTTACCCACTGCATTGCGATGGAGTTTTTCAACGCGGTTTCCGGCTGCAGCAACCATTCTTTTGACCTGATGGTATTTGCCTTCCGAAATGGACAGGCTCAGCAGGTGCGTATCCAGCATGGCGCATGAAAGGGCGGCAACCGGCGTTTTTTCGCCATGCAGCAGGACGCCCGAATGCAACAGGTCGATTTGCCCGGATGTCAGTTCATGGCGTACCTGCGCTTCGTATATCTTCGGCAGGTTTTTTTTGGGCGAAATCAGGGTGTGGATGAAAGCGCCATCGTCAGAAAAAAACAGAAGGCCGGTTGTATCCTGATCCAGCCGCCCGGCGCATTGGATTCCCCTCTCCAGCAGTTGCCGGGGCAGCAGCGAAAAGACACTGGGATGATGCTGCGGCTGGTGCGAGCATTCGTATCCCGGTGGCTTGTGCAGGGCAATATAGGCGTGCCGGCGATAGCGCCAGGTTTTTCCATCGACTTCAAAAAAGAGCCCGTCTGTATCCAGTTCGGCCAGCGGATCGTTGCAGACCCTGCACTGTATTGAGACATGACCGTCACGGATCAGGGCGCGGCAGGATTTGCGGCTTCCAAAGCCCTGGCTTTGCAGGATTTTTTCAAGTGTCATGCCGGAAAACGAAATGAGCGATGCATGGGATGCAATAAAAATATGACGTGGTTTGCGGGCGAAAAAAAACCCCACATCGGTGGGGTTCGACCGGGATCAAAGCGATCAGGCGGCCTGGATGTTTGATGCCTGCTTGCCTTTTGGGCCTTGGGTAACTTCAAACTGGACTTTTTGTCCTTCTTTCAGGGTTTTGAATCCGTTCATGTTGATTGCGGAAAAGTGCGCGAACAGATCTTCTCCACCGTCTTCCGGTGTAATAAAACCAAAACCTTTAGCATCGTTAAACCACTTGACTGTTCCTGTTGCCATAATAAAAGGGTCTTCCTATAAAAACGCATTACATTTGCAGACTATTTGGAAAACATTTCGGATTTTCCCAAGTCAGCCCTTTTGATATCATACAATTTACTACAAAGCAGGCAATTGCTGTTACCAATGGAGCATTGTTGACATAAAGAAAATCAAAGTCAAGCGTTTTTCCTAAAAAAACAGGGAATGTTGATAATTGTTGGCTAACTCTCGCTTACGGTGATGTTTTAATGAGACTGTTTTGGCCGGAATAAGCAAAAAAAGGAAAAATCGCGTAATATCAAAATTATGAACTTGGTGTTCGCAAACAGGCAAAAAAAGCAAAAGACTGGCATTCGATTGAAATGGGAACACAGCAAGAAAACGGCGTATTACTGGAACAGGAGACATCGCTGGCCAAGCCGCCACCGCTGTACCGGGTGGTTCTCCTGAATGATGACTACACGCCGAGGGAGTTTGTCATCATTATTCTTCCGGAATCTTTCCATAAGGACAGGGCGGCGGCAACAGAAATCATGCTGCAGGTTCATCATGAAGGAAAAGGTACCTGCGGGGTGTTTTCGAAGGATATCGCCAGCACAAAAGTTGAACTGGTATTGAGTCATGCCCAGAACCAGGGGCACCCACTGCAGTGCGTAATGGAGGAAGTATGATTGCGCAGGAACTGGAAGTCAGCCTGCACATGGCCTTTGTCGAGGCCCGTCAGGCGCGCTACGAATTTATTACGGTTGAGCATCTGTTACTGGCGCTTTTGGACAATCCTTCTGCGTCCGAAGTCCTGAGGGCATGTAATGCCAATCTGGACGACTTGAGAAAAATGCTGGCCAATTTTATCAGCGACAATACGCCGGTTGTGCCGGGGCTTGCCGATGTGGACACGCAGCCGACGCTGGGGTTCCAGCGCGTGATCCAGCGGGCGATCATGCATGTGCAGTCGGCATCCAGCGGCAAAAAGGAAGTCAATGGCGCCAACGTACTGGTTGCCATTTTTGGCGAGAAGGATTCACATGCGGTTTACTACCTGCACCAGCAGGGAGTCACCCGCCTGGATGTCGTAAATTTTATTTCCCACGGTGTCAGGAAGGGGCAGCCGCCGTCGGCGCCAAAGATACCGGAAAAAACAGAAGAGACGGCGGCCCCCGGTGAGGCAGTGCCCAAAGAGACCGCGCTGGATCAGTATACGCAAAACCTGAACAAGCAGGCGGAATCCGGCAGGATTGATCCGCTTATCGGGCGTGAGGAAGAAGTGGATCGGGTTATCCAGGTCTTGTGCCGCCGCAGGAAAAACAATCCGCTTCTTGTCGGCGAGGCGGGTGTCGGCAAGACCGCTATTGCGGAAGGGCTGGCATGGCGCATTACAAAGGGCGACGTACCGGAAGTGCTGCAAAAATCCGAGGTTTATGCGCTGGATATGGGTGCGCTTTTAGCCGGTACCAAATACAGGGGTGATTTTGAGCAGCGCTTAAAAGCGGTGCTCAAGCAACTCAAGGAGAACCCGCAATCCATTCTCTTTATTGATGAGATTCATACGATTATTGGCGCAGGTTCGGCTTCCGGCGGTACGCTGGATGCGTCCAACCTCTTAAAGCCCGCTTTGTCCAATGGGCAGATGAAATGTATCGGTGCGACGACTTTCAGCGAGTTTCGCGGGGTTTTCGAAAAAGATCATGCGCTGGCAAGACGTTTCCAGAAAATTGATATCCACGAGCCGACGATTGAACAGACAGTGCAGATTCTCCGCGGGTTGAAGTCCCGTTTTGAGGATCACCATAATGTGCGGTATTCCCCCTCGGCACTGACAACGGCGGCAGAACTTTCCGCCCGTTTCATCAACGACCGGCACCTGCCGGACAAGGCCATTGACGTGATTGACGAAGCAGGCGCCGCGCAGCGCATTCTGCCGAAATCACGGCAGAAGAAAACCATTGGCAAGGCGGAAATCGAGGACATTATTTCCAAAATCGCGCGTATCCCGCCGCAAACCGTTAACCAGGATGACAGGAGCAAGCTCCAGAACCTGGATCGCGACCTGAAAAATGTGGTGTTCGGGCAGGACAACGCCATCGATGCGTTGTCCGCCAGCATCAAGATGGCGCGAGCCGGCCTGGGCAAGACAGACAAGCCTATCGGCGCCTTCCTCTTTTCCGGTCCGACCGGGGTTGGAAAAACGGAGGTGGCCAAACAGCTTGCCTTTGTGCTGGGGATTGACCTTGTCCGGTTTGACATGTCGGAATACATGGAACGCCATGCAGTCAGCCGCATGATCGGTGCGCCGCCGGGATATGTCGGTTTTGACCAGGGCGGTCTTTTGACCGAGGCTATTACCAAAAAGCCGCATGCCGTGCTGTTGCTGGATGAAATTGAAAAAGCCCATCCGGATATTTTCAGCGTTCTGCTCCAGGTGATGGATCACGGCAGCCTGACGGACAATAACGGACGCAAGGCGGATTTCCGCAATACCATCATCATCATGACGACCAATGCCGGTGCGGAAAGCCTGCAAAAATCCGGTATCGGGTTTACCAACCAGAAACAGGCCGGTGACGAGATGGTGGATATCAAGCGGATGTTTACGCCGGAATTCCGTAACCGTCTTGATGCCATCATCAGCTTTTCCGCGCTGGATGAAGAAATCATCCTGCGGGTTGTCGACAAGTTCCTGATCCAGTTGGAAGAACAGTTGCATGAGAAAAAGGTCGATGCCATCTTTACCGACAGGCTGCGGGCTTTCCTGGCGAAGAAAGGGTTTGACCCGATGATGGGCGCAAGGCCCATGCTGCGCCTGATCCAGGATCTGATCCGTCGTGCGCTGGCCGATGAATTGCTGTTTGGCCGCCTGGTTTCCGGCGGCGCGGTTACCGTTGATTTGGACGACAATGAACAGATCAGGCTGGATTTTGCAGGGGAACCGAAATTGCCCGAAGTGCGGGAAAACATGACAGATGTCGTGGAAATAGAATAGCCCCCTCTTGCTTTAAAGAGCCCGGTTCATATTGATTGAGCCGGGCTTTTTTATGCCGATATGACGCTTATCCAGATGAGGCCCAATGTGCCGAGCGCGATGGCATACATGGCAAACGCCATGACATGGCGAAGGCGGGTTTCCCGGAAGACCAGGCGATAGCCCAGCCAGAGGGAAAATAAAAAGGCGGCGGCGAGGAGTGCCTGCATGATCATGCCTTGCCATATCCCGGTAATGGGCAGGGTAAACCGGACAAAACCCAGAAAGAGTCCCATCCCGGCCAGTGGGATCAGCCCCAGTGAAAGCTGTTGCCAGGAAAGCAAAACGGAAGGGATGATACGACATGAAAGCCGCATCATCCCCCATAGAAAGCCGCCCAGCGCCATCGCACAACCCACAACAAGGCTTGCCAGGGAAAGAGGATCAGGTTCAAAGGCATTCTGTGAAAAAAAGAGGGAGGCTGTCCCGAGGCCGATGATGCCGAAAAGCAGCGTCAGTGCCTGCAGGGTAGTGGGTTTTGATATGCCGGACAGGATTTCATGCCCCGGGTTTCTCACGGTCAGTTCGACTGCATCGCGGTATCCACTGCAACGCCCACAGGCATGGCACAAGGCGGCGCTTTTCATTTGTTTGATATTGATAAGCGTGGCACAGTTTATCCGTTCGGCCGGGCCTTGATAAGCCTCCCATTTTGCCGGGTCAACCTGAAAGGAAAAGGGGGCGAGCCTGGCCAGAAAAGAAAAAAGGGCATTGGAAGGACACAGGTACATGCACCATACCCGTTTGCCGTTTGCATACAAAAATCCCGTCAGCATGGCGGCCAGCGAGAGGGTGCCAAGCATGACAGCGCTGGCGGCATGCTGATGAAAAGCGCCGCAAAGAAAGAGGCACAAGGTATAGAGCGTGAAAGATAGGCATGGCCATCCGGGCCAGCGTATCCAGCGGGGAATGGAGCGCTTTTGGCCATGATGGCTGATGGCTTCGGTCAGCGTGCCGTCCGGGCAGAAAATGCCGCACCATATCCGCCCGAAGACCATTGTGGAAAGCATGATGAGTGGCCAGCCCACTCCCCAGAAAAGAAAAACAGCCAGCAACTGAAGGCGCGTCCAGGAAAAAGGAATATCGGCATAATCCGGAAAAACAAGGGGGGCGAACAATAAAAACAGGTAAACCCCGACCATTCCCCACTGGATCAGGGTAATCCATTGGGCATGCCTTTTCATCGCCATGCCAAAACGCGCGGCAAAAGGCGGTTTTTTAATGGCTGGCTCAAAGGATGGCAGTTCTTTCTGGCGCGTTCTCATGAGTAAATTCATTAATGAGGGCAGAATCGGGCTTGTTGAACGGACATGGCAATGCAATAATAAAGTAAACACTTATTTCATTCCCTGTTTCCGGAGGTATATTATGCATCAACGCGAAATAACCCTGCCCAACGGTGTTGTCATGCCAACGCTTGGCCTCGGAACCTGGTTCATGGGCGAATCAACGGTATCAAGGAAAGAGGAAGTTGCCGCCCTGTCTCATGGCATTGAACTGGGCATGACCCTGGTTGATACGGCGGAAATGTATGCTGATGGCGGCGCAGAAGAAGTGGTGGCTGAGGCCATTGCCGGAAAACGCGACAGGGTTTTTCTCGTCAGCAAGGTTTTGCCGGGCAATGCCAGCCGCGAGGGAACGATTGCCGCATGTGAGCGCAGCTTAAAGCGCCTGAAAACCGATTACCTTGACCTGTACCTGCTGCACTGGCGGGAAAATCATCCGCTGGAAGAAACCTTTGAGGCATTTCATGCATTGCAGAAAGCCGGCAAGATCAGGGCATTTGGCGTCTCCAATTTTGACCTGGCGGATATGGAGGACGTTGTCCGGATTGACGAGGGGCAATGCAGTGTCAACCAGGTGCTTTATAACCTTGCATCAAGGGGAGTCGAATGGAGTTTGCTGCCCTGGCAGCGTGAGCGGAAAATGCCGGTGATGGCGTATTCGCCCCTGCACCAGACCCGCCTTTTGCGCAACCAGGATTTGCAGCGCCTGGCAACTGCGTTATCCATCACGCCCGCCCAACTGGCATTGTCATGGCTTTTGCACCAGGGTGTGGTGCCGATTCCCAAGTCGTCCAATATCACTCGCATAGAGGGGAACCGGAAGGCATGGGACATCATCCTGAGTCCCGAAACACTGGCAAAACTGGATACGATTTTTCCACCGCCGACGCGCAAGATGCCGCTGGATATTATTTAGCGCGTCCTTCTGCCTATATCAGTTCTCCCGCTTCCAGAGGGCCGCTGAATCGGCCCTCTGCCGCCATCTGGCGAATGATGCGAATGGTGTCGATATCGGCTTCCCGATAGGCGGAGCGCCTGAAATCATTGTAAAAGGCATCCGGGCCCTCTTCCGGGGTGGCGTCCTGGTAGGTGAAGCGGACAAATAGCCTGTCCGGTTCCGGTTCCTCAATGGTCATATCAAGCGTGGACGCCAGGATTTCACCCTGTTCCGGAATGGAAAAACGGACATTGCTTTGCGTGGTGTAGTTCACATGGTCATTGACAAGCAGGTTGCCGAAATCCAGGCAGCGCGAAATGGTGTGGGCAGAACGTTCTATCGTGCAGGCATCCAGATGGGGAATAAACAGGGTCGGTTCTTCTGCCCGCAGAATCAGTCCGCGCCATAGTTGAAGACGGGTCAGCGGCTCAATGCGCAGGTCTTTGGGATCGTTTATTTCGACAAGATGTTCAAATTTCATGGGATGAGCCGGTAAAAAACAAATCTGCCGGAAATGAAACAGGCGTGGGCAGGATTATGACGGGGTATGGGGGTTTGGGCAAATATCAGGAGAATTGCCCGTTATCCAGTGGAAACCCCTTGATGAATTCAGCCGTTGCCAGCCGCTTGCCGCCGGGTTTCTGCATTTCCGTAATACGCAGGACACCTTTGCCGCAGGCAACCAGTACGCCATGCTGTGCATCGGATGCGATCACTTTTCCGGCAGCCTGCGGCGAGGTTTCCGGCAGGGCTTCGGCTTTCCAGATTTTGACCGGCGTTTCACCGAAATGGGCCTGTGTGCCGGGAAAGGGATTAAAGGCGCGGATTTTGTTGGCAAGGGCTTCAGCAGGCAGCGAGAAATCAAGCAAAGCCTCGTTCTTCATGATTTTCTGCGCATAGTTGGCCTTATCGGCATCCTGCGGATACTTTGGCAGATCGCCTTTTTCCAGTGCCTGAAGCGTGCGGCAAATCATGTCGCCGCCCATCAATGCCAGCTTGTCATGCAGGGAAGATGCCGTCTCGTCAGGCAAAATGGGGAGGGTTTCCCGCATCAGGATCGGGCCGGTATCCAGCCCTTCATCCATCTGCATGATGGTGATGCCGGTTTCCCTGTCGCCTGCTTCAATGGCCCTTTGTATCGGTGCGGCTCCCCGCCATCTCGGCAGCAGGGAGGCATGGATGTTCAGGCAACCCAGTGCCGGGATCTGTAAAAAGCCAGCGGGCAGAATAAGGCCGTAAGCCACGACCACCATTACATCTGGCCTGATGCGCTCAAGCTGGTCATACGTTTCCTTTGCGGCTTCGGCATGGGGGCTGTTGAACCGCAATGAAACGGGCTGCAAAACAGGAATCCGGTTTTGCCGGGCCAGTTGCTTGACGGCTGATGCCTGTAACTGCATGCCCCGGCCAGCCGGACGATCCGGTTGTGTCAGAACGAGCGGGACATCAAAACCGGCCTGTAAAAGCGCGTCAAGGGCGGTGGCGGCGAATTCGGGTGTTCCGGCAAAAACCACTTTCATCGTTGTTTTCCTGCGCTTTTGGTTTTTTCCCGTTTTATCTCTCGCTCTTCCTTGAGCATCCGGGTCTTGATACGGTTGCGTTTCAACTGGGAGAGATAATCGACAAAAACAAATCCCTTCAGGTGGTCTATCTCATGCTGGATGCAGACTGCCATCAGTTCATCGGCCTGGATTTCAAAAAATTTTCCATTGATGTCCTGGGCGCGAACCGTGACCCTGGCAGGTCTTTCAACCTCTTCGTAAATGCCGGGAACCGAAAGGCACCCCTCGTCGAAGACGGATTTTTCCGCGCTGGCCGTCACAATTTCCGGATTGATAAAGACCTGAAGCGAATCGCGTTTCTCTGATATGTCGATCACGACAATTTGTTCATGCACGTCAATTTGCGGCGCGGCCAGCCCCAGACCGGGCGCATCGTACATGGTTTCTGCCATGTCTTTAACAAGCCTTTTCAGGCGGTCATCAAAAACCGTGACAGGTTTGGCAATTTTGTTCAGGCGCGGGTCAGGGTAGCGCAGGATCGGTAAGATTGACATGCTTTTTTAAAGCGGCTCAGCAGTGTAAAAACTTGCCCTGTCAGGTGATTGGCGGCAGAATTGACGCAATCTTGATGGGACGGGCATGTGTTTGCGGATGCGGCTCTTTTCTATTTATACAGGAGAAAAGTGTAGCACAGCTCTCCTTTTTCTGCTTTGCGGAACCCGGGCTTTTCCGGTTCCACAGGCATTCAGACAGGACAGGATTTCATGCAGAAGACAGAATTATCGGCAGAAGAATTATCTGCCTGGCTCCGGTTGCTGGGAACAGAGGGCCTTGGTTCGGGTGCGGCAAGAAACTTGCTGTCGGTTTTTGGCTTGCCCCAGAATATCTTTTCCGCATCGCTGAGGCACCTGGAAGGGGTGGTGTCGGGAAAGATCGCACAAAAGCTCCTCTTGCCGCCAACACAAGCCATGCTGGCACAAATTGAAAAAACAGGGGAGTGGACAAGGCAGCCGGGCAACCGTATCCTGACGCTGGCGGATCCGGATTATCCGGCGGCACTGCTTGAAATACCGGATCCGCCAGTGATGCTGTATGTGAAAGGACGCACGGAGTTGCTTTCAAGGCCGGCGATTGCCGTTGTCGGCAGCCGCAATGCGACCCGGCAGGGATCGCGTGACGCGGAAAAATTTGCCGAGACACTTGGCTATGCCGGCTGGACCATCATTTCCGGCATGGCGCTGGGTATTGATGCTGCGGCCCACCAGGGCGGACTGGCATCCCCCTCTTCAACGATTGCGGTTATCGGTACTGGCGCGGATATCATTTATCCTGCGCGAAACCAGGTATTGGCGCGAAAGATCGCGGAAGAGGGCTGCATGATCAGTGAATATCCGCTTGGCATGGCAGCGTTGCCGGTCAATTTCCCCCGACGAAACCGGATCATCAGTGGATTGTCGCGTGGGGTGCTCGTTGTTGAGGCGGCTTCCCGATCCGGTTCGCTGATTACGGCACGGGTTGCCGCAGAACAGGGTCGGGAGGTTTTTGCCATTCCGGGTTCTATCCATTCCCCGCTTTCACGAGGATGCCACCAGTTGATCCGGCAGGGCGCCAAGCTGGTTGAAACCGCGCAGGACATTATTGAAGAGTTGCCGCCACAGGAGGCGCCACGGGCGAATTTGCCGGAAAAAGCGGATACCGGGGCCGGGCTGGATGAGGAAACAGGGCAGGTATTCTCTGTACTGGGGTTTGATCCGATGGGACTGGACAGCCTTTGCGAACAGCTTGACATGGATATCGCCAGACTGAGTCCGATTTTGCTGGAAATGGAAATGAACGGGCTGGTTGAACTTTTACCGGGGGGGCTGTATCGCCGGCTTGCCGCTTAATCAGAGCCTTCCCTTGGATGCCGCCTAAAAAAAACCAGCAACCGGTTTCCCAAATGGGCCGGACTGTGTTTCAATACCGGCATACCTGCTTATAAATAATTGTCTGAAAAACCGGATAACCATGTTTGACGTATTAGTCTGGCTTTATCAAACTTACAGTCAGTTTGATGCCTGTCCCGAGCCGCCTGAGCTGATGCAGACACTTTCTGCTGCCGGGTTTCAGGAAAATGAGATTTCCGAGGCGCTCGGATGGCTGTGCGCGCTTTCCAAAACCATCGGCGAATTTGATGGGTCAGGCATCTGCGTGGAAACTTTTCCCTCCTCCATCCGGATTTATGCGGATGTGGAACTGCTGGCATTGGGGCAGGAAGCGGCCGGTTTTATCCAGTACCTGGAACAGGCAAAGATGATCGGGGCGGTGCAGCGGGAAATCATTATAGAAAGTGCCCTGAACGCAGAAGCCTTGCCGCTGCCGTTCGAAAAATTCAAAATACTGGTCTTGATGGTTTTGTGGAGTGAAGGAAGAAGTCCGACATTGCAGGAATCTGATATGATTTTTTTCAACAATGAAAAACTTTTTTATTTGTCTCATTGAGGCAGAGGAAAAAATAATTTAGACAAACGGATTTGAGCCGGATCAATCCAAACAGCTGAAACGATCATGGGAAAAACGCTCATCATTGCTGAAAAACCCTCTGTTGCAAGTGATATTGCCAAGAGCCTGGGTGGTTTTACAAAACATAACGACTATTTCGAGTCGGACGAATACGTACTGACGTCTGCCGTGGGCCACCTGGTTGAAATTGCCGCGCCGGAAGCATACGAGGTAAAACGGGGAAAATGGAGTTTTGCCAATCTCCCCGTCATCCCGCCCGAGTTTGACCTGCTTCCCATTGCACGCACGGAACCCCGCCTGAAACTCCTGAACCGCCTGATCAAACGCAAGGATGTGACCGGCATTATCAATGCCTGCGACGCGGGGCGGGAAGGGGAACTGATTTTCCGTCTCATTACGCAATACACCAAGGCAAAGCAGCCGGTTGAGCGCCTGTGGCTCCAGTCCATGACGCCGACTGCCATCCGGCAGGGCTTCAAGAACCTGCGCAGCGATACCGACATGCAGCCGCTGGCCAGCGCCGCACGCAGCCGTTCCGAGGCAGACTGGCTGATCGGCATTAACGGTACCCGTGCCATGACCGCCTTCAATTCACAGGAGGGCGGCTTTTTCCTGACAACCGTTGGCCGTGTGCAGACGCCGACCTTGTCCATCGTTGCCAAGCGCGAAGAAAAAATCAGGAATTTTGTCTCGCGGGACTACTGGGAAGTGCATGCGGAGTTCATTTGCGCCAAAGGCATCTATGAAGGCCGCTGGGTTGATACCAAATTCAGGAAAAATGAGGAAGATGCCGAACTGCGGGCGGATCGCCTGTGGAGCAAGACCGCAGCGGATACCATCGTCATTGCCTGCCAGGGCAAACCCGGCAAGGTGACGGAAGAATCACGCCCAACCACTTCCATTTCACCGGCGCTTTTTGACCTGACCAGCCTGCAGCGGGAAGCCAATGCCCGTTTCGGGTTCTCCGCCAAAAATACGCTGGCCATTGCACAGGCGCTGTACGAGCGGCACAAAGTGCTGACTTACCCGAGAACGGATTCCCGGCACCTGCCTGAAGATTATCTGCCCATGACGCAAGAGATTTTAGGCAGCCTGTCAGAAAGTGCGGCATTTAAGCCATATGCGTCCCAGATACTGAAAAGCAAATGGGTCAGGCCCAACAAGCGCATTTTCGACAACAAGAAAATATCGGATCACTTTGCCATTATCCCGACGACCCAGGCACCCAAAAACCTGTCCGAGGCCGAACAGCGCCTTTACGACCTGGTAACAAGGCGATTCATGGCAGTCTTCTTCCCCGCGGCGGAATTCCTGGTAACGACCCGCTTTACAGAAGTCTCAGGCCATCAGTTCCGCAGTGAGGGCCGCGTGATGACCAATCCCGGCTGGCTTTCCGTGTATGGCAAGGATATCCCTGTCGACAAGGAGGGCGAAAACAGCAAGATACTGGTTTCCGTTTCATCCGGGGAAAAAGTCCGGACTGAAAAAGTGCTGGCAGAAGCCCTGGCAACCCGCCCGCCCGCCCGTTATACCGAAGCAACGCTGCTTTCGGCAATGGAAGGTGCCGGGAAATTATTGGATGACGAATTGCGCGAGGCAATGGTTGGAAAAGGCCTGGGAACTCCGGCAACCCGCGCGGCCATTATTGAAGGGCTGCTGACGGAAAAATACCTGTTGCGAGAAGGGCGGGAACTGATCCCGACGCCCAAGGCTTTTCAGTTGATGACCCTGTTGCAGGGGTTGGGTATCAAGGAACTCACCAAACCGGAATTGACAGGCGAGTGGGAGTACAAGCTTTCACAGATGGAAAAAGGGGAAATCAGCCGGGAAGCCTTCATGCTCGAAATCGCCCAGATGACACAGGCCATCGTCAAGCGCGCCAAGGAGTACGATGAGGAAACCATTCCGGGCGATTATGCGACATTAAAAACGCCTTGCCCGCAATGTGGCGGCGTCATCAAGGAAAACTATCGTCGTTTTGCCTGCACGAGCTGTGAATTTTCCCTTACCAAGACACCGGGCAGCCGCCAGTTTGCGGTTGACGAGGTAGAGGAACTTCTGCAAAAAGGGCAGATTGGCCCATTGCAGGGATTCCGGTCGAAAATGGGACGCCCCTTTAATGCCATTCTCAAGATCGTCCATGACGATGACGGTCATTACAAGCTGGAATTTGACTTCGGGCAGCCGCGTGACGATGATGAGGATGCGCAGGTTGATTTCAGTGACCAGACTTCACTGGGGCCTTGTCCCAAGTGTGGTCATGGCGTATTTGCGTTGCCCCTGTCCTACGTTTGCGAAAAAACGGTCGCCAGGCCAAAAGCCTGCGATTTCCGCAGTGGCCGTATTGTCTTGCAGCAGGAGATTTCACCGGAACAGATGACCAAACTGCTGAAAGCCGGTTCTACCGATCTTTTGCCCGGATTTGTGTCGCAGCGCACACGTCGCCCGTTCAAGGCTTATCTGGCACTTGGCAAGGCCGGCAAGGTTGAATTCCGTTTTGAGGAAAAGAAAACGGCGGCACCGGCAAAGAAAGCGGAAGCGGCTTCATCGGAAAAAACGGCGGTCAAAAAAACGGCAGTAAAAAAAGCCGAACCGAAAAAGGCGCCAGCCAAAAAAGTCGCCACAGGCACGTCTTCAGCGAAGACCACTACCAAAAAAGCGGCGGCCAGTAAAACCGCTGCGAAACCGGCGGCAAAGAAAACCAGGGCAAAATCCTGACAGGAGCCTTGAAAGCAAAAACGGCATATCAAAAGGGATATGCCGTTTTTTTGTGGGAAACCCGGAATCAGAGATGGCCTAAAACCGGGCCGGGAACATAGGGTTTTTCCAGTTCCGCTATTTCTTCCGGGGAAAGGGAGATGGATGTCGAGGCAATGGCTTCTTCCAGTTGCGCGATTTTGGAGGTGCCGACAATCGGGGCGGTTACGCCCTTCATCCGCAGCCAGGCATAGGCAACCTGCGCATTGGACAGCCCTTTTGCCTGAGCAACACGGGTTAAGGTATTGACGATTTTGAAAGCCGCATCGTTATAGAAATAACGCAGCGCCATTTCATCCGTCTGGGCCCGTATCGTGGCAGCATTGCCCGCATGGTTATCCTTGTCTTCCGGCTTCCTGTTTCCTGCCAGGAAACCCCGGGCAAGCGGGCTCCAGGGAATCAGGGCAACCCCCTGATCCTTGCAAAGCGGGATCATCTCGCGTTCTTCCTCGCGGTACATCAGGTTATAGTGGTTTTGCATGGAGACAAACCGCGTCCAGTTGTTTTCTTTGGCGACTTGCTGTGCCTTGGCAAATTGCCAGGCCCACATGCTGGATGCGCCGATATAACGGACTTTCCCGGATTTGACGACATCATGGAGTGCTTCCATCGTCTCTTCAATGGGGGTAGCGCGATCCCAGCGATGAACCTGGTACAGGTCAATATAGTCTGTCCCCAGGCGCTTTAACGATGCATCAACCGCACTGAAAATATGCTTGCGGGAGAGGCCGCTGGTGTTGGGAGGGATGCCGGACCACTTTGCCGAGGCCGCATCGTAACCGACGTCGGTATCCGAGACATGGAAAAAAACCTTG
>JAVBTJ010000015.1:0-10900 GCA_031556215.1 Oxalobacter sp. | reverse complement strand
TACTGGGGAGCTTCGTCGCCAAGCAGATCCTGCGGCGTGATTTTTTGCCAGGCTTCGATGCCGTCTTTTTCGATCCGTTTTGCGATTTCCTCAAGCAGTTCAGGCGTGCGGGGATGCAGGTTGCCCGTTTCCCGGTGCAGGAAAAAGGCCATCGGGACACCCCACTGGCGCTGGCGGGAAAGCGTCCAGTCAGGGCGGTTTTCGATCATGCCGTGCAGACGTGCTTTGCCCCAGGCGGGATAAAACGTGGTGGCGTCAACGCCTTTCAGTGCGGTTTCACGCAGGGAGTCGCCGCCGTCTTTGGGCTTGCCGTCCATCGTGGCAAACCATTGCGAGGTTGCGCGGTAGACAATGGGAGTCTTGTGCCGCCAGCAGTGCATGTAGCTGTGCGACATCATGTCAAAATGAAAGAGTGTGCCAGCCTGGCGCAAGGTATCGCAGATGAGCCGGGAGGCATCCCAGATGGTCATGCCGCCGAAAAGCGGCAGGGTGGACGCATAATGGCCATTGCCCATGACCGGGCTTAATACCTCTTCGTCTTTCATGCCGTGTGATTTGCAGGAAAGAAAGTCATCCACGCCGTAAGCCGGGGCAGAGTGGACAATACCGGTGCCGGTGTCCAGCGTGACATATTCTTCCGCGTAGATCGGGGAATAACGGCGATAGCCTTCGTGCTGGTTATAAAGCGGGTGTTTGAAGCGGATGTTTTCCAGCGCGGCGCCCTTGACGGTTGCCAGCGTTTTCCATTGATCCAGCCCGAAAAGCTTTTGCAGCCAGGTTTGGGATGGCGCGTTTGAAGCGGGCAGTTTTGCGCGTTCATCAGCCAGGATGAAAAGCCCTTTTTCGGTTTCAACCAGGGCATAGTCAAATTCGGGATGCACGTTCAATGCCTGGTTTGACGGAATCGTCCAGGGGGTGGTCGTCCAGATAACGATATGGCCCTTGTCTGTCGGGAGCTTTGCCAGGCCGAAAGCGGCGGCGATTTTTTCCGGTTCGGCAAATTCAAAGCCGACATAGACTTCCGGGTCGCGCTTGTCCTGGTATTCCACTTCCGCTTCCGCCAGTGCCGAGCCGCAGTCAAAGCACCAGTTGACAGGCTTGAGGCCACGGTAGACATAGCCCTTTTCCAGCAGTTTGCCCAGCACGCGCAGTTCATTGGCCTCATTGGCAAAATTCATGGTCAGGTAGGGATTGTCCCATTCCCCCAGCACGCCAAGCCGGATGAAG
The DNA here is from genome assembly GCA_031556215.1 of Oxalobacter sp. Classification (GTDB taxonomy): domain Bacteria; phylum Pseudomonadota; class Gammaproteobacteria; order Burkholderiales; family Burkholderiaceae_D; genus Oxalobacter. Next base: position 9,673 of record JAVBTJ010000015.1, on the reverse strand, counting down.
TCTTTTTTCTGGCGTTCCACCTGCTCGCTGGCATAGGCGCGGGCTTTTGCCTGTACCTGTTCTGTCGGCAGGTTTTTGCCGTGTTCTTTTTCAATCTGGATCTCGATTGGCATGCCGTGGCAGTCCCAGCCCGGCACGTAGGGGGCGTCAAAACCGGCAAGTCCACGGGTTTTGACGACAATGTCCTTGAGAATCTTGTTGACGGCATGGCCGATATGAATATCGCCATTGGCATATGGGGGGCCGTCATGCAGGATGAACTTGGGGCGGCCAATGGCTGCCTTCCTGATGCGTTCGTAAATTTTCTTTTCCTGCCATTGCTGCACCCAGAGGGGTTCGCGTTTGGCGAGATCGCCGCGCATGGGGAAAGCCGTGTCCGGCATATTGACCGTATAGTCTTTTTCGGGCTTGTCGCCGGGTTTCTGTTTGTTTTTGCCTTTTGGGCTGTCGGATGGTTTATTGGACATGTTTTTGCTTCAGGTAAGATCGCAGATGAACTCAGTATTTTACTACTCTGGATTCGATATGACGCTAATTTTGCTTTTTTGTGAAAGCAGGGCGGCATGGTCGGGGTCGTTAAAAAAGGCGCGGGCGGTTTCAACATCCTTGCCAATCGCTTCCATCAGGGCGGGCAGGCCCGGAAATTTCCGGTTATCCCGGATTTTTTCCAGGAATTCAACATGGATCAGTGCGCCGTAGCAGTTTTTTCCGTAATCCAGGATATGGGTTTCCAGCACGATGCGGTTTGTGTCATCCACGGTCGGGCGGGTGCCGATCATGGAAACGGCCGGCAGCGGGTTTTCTGCCAGCCCGTAGACACGCGTAATGTAGACGCCGGACAGGATCGGGTTGAAATCGCGCATCGGCAGGTTGGCGGTGGGAAAGCCTAGGTTGCGTCCGCGCTTGTCGCCATGAACGACATGCCCGGTAATGCGATACGGGCGGCCAAGCAGTTTTTCCGCCAGGGCAAAATCATGGTGTTTCAGGGCGTTGCGTACAGCGGAAGAGGAAATGCGGGCATCATTGTCTGTTACCTGCGGCATGACATCCACTTCAAAACCGTATTGCAGGCCAGCGGCTTTCAGGGTGTCGATGGTGCCTTCGCGGTTGCGGCCAAAGCGGAAGGCTTCTCCGACAACCAGGCATTTCACGTTAAGCCCCTTGACCAGGATGGTTTCGATGAACGCTTCCGGCGTGAGATTGGCAAGCCCGTCGTTAAAGCGCAAAAGCGCCGTGCGGTCGATACCGGTTTTTGAAAGGGCCCCCAGTTTGCTGCGTAACGACGTAATGGTTGTCGGCGCATCGCCAGGGCGTCCGGCCTTGATGGCAAAATACTGGCGCGGATGCGGGGCGAAGGTCAAAACAGCCGAAACCATGCCGCGACGCTTTGCCGCCTGCCTGACACGGTCAAGCAAGGCCGTGTGCCCACGGTGCACGCCATCGAAGTTGCCGATAGCCAGTGCACAGGGAAAAGCCGGAGCGTCTTTTGGCAGGCCGCGAAATATGTTCATGGTTGTTTCGAGGATACTTTTTAAAAGCATAAAATTATAATGCCTTCAGCGGGATTTCATTCAAAATCCGTTTATCAGAGGTTTTAAATGCTTTTTGTGCTTCACAAAAATACCGGGATCAGACAGCAGAGGAAACGACAGACATGACAAAAACCATCCAGCGCGGCATCACCCTTGTCTTTCTGGCGCTTTTTCTTTCACCGCCGGTTTTTGCCGCAGCCGATCCGGGCAAAGTGATCCACACGGTATTTGAAGCATCCGATGATGGTTTTGATATGGTGCATACCCAGAATTATTATTCCGGATGGGTGGCAGACGCCATTTTTGAAACGCTTTTGACCTATGATTATCTGGCGCGTCCGGCCAAACTGGTTCCCAACACAGCCGAAACCATGCCCGAAATCAGCCCGGACGGCAAAATGCTGACTTTCCGGATACGGAAAAATATTTTTTTCACGCCGGACAAGGCTTTTGGCGGGAAACGCCGCGAACTGACCGCGCAGGACTATGTCTACTCCATCAAGCGCTTGGTCGATCCGGAAAACCGTTCCCCTTCTGCCAATTTCGTGACGGGAAAGATCGTCGGGCTGGATGAACTGGCGGCCAGGGCAAAAAAAAGCGGCCGTTTCAACTATGAGGCGAATGTGCCGGGGCTTTACGCGCCGGATCGCTATACCCTCAAAATCCAGTTGACCCGTCCGGACAGCAATTTCCTGTATGTGCTGGCTTATGGTGGCCTTGCTGCCGTTGCGCGGGAAGTGATTGAGGCATACGGCACGGAAAGCCGGGTTCACCCGGTTGGCACAGGCCCTTATATGCTGGGCCAGTATGTGCCGCGCAGCAGGATTGTGCTGGTCGCCAATCCGGATTATCGGGGATTTACCTGGAATTTTGCGCCGTCCGATCCGGCGGATGAAGAAATTGTGCGCGACATGAAAGGCAAGGCGATGCCGCAGGTCGGGCGGGTGGAAATTGCCATTATTGAAGAGGAACAATCCCGGTGGCTTACCTTCCAGGAAGGCAAAATCGCTTTTGACAAGCTGCCGCAACTGGCCGCCCCGCTGGTGCTGGATGGTGACAGGCTGAAGCCGGAGTATGCCGCGCAGAAACTGCGCCTGTATCGGCTGATTGAACCGGAGGTGACTTTTACCACATTCAATTTCCGTGATCCTGTCACCGGCGGTTTCAGCAAGGAAAAAGTCGTTTTGAGGCGGGCGATTGCCCTGGCGTACAGCGTGGATGACGAAATCGCGCTTTTGCGTAACGGGCAGGCAATCCGGGCGGAAATGACTGTGCCGGTTGGCGTGGTGGGGCATGACCCGGCGTACCGCAGCAGCATCGGGTATGATCCGGAACTGGCTTCGCGTCTTCTGGATCATTTCGGTTACCAGCGCCAGGCTGACGGATACCGGACGATGCCTGATGGCCGCCTGCTGCTGTTGAAAATCCGCACGGAAGCCAGCGCCAGTTCGAAAATCGTGTCGGAAATATGGAAGCGTGGGCTTGACCGGATCGGCATCCGCGTCCAGTTCGATGTCAGTAATTTTGCCGACAATGTCAAGGATGCCACCGAATGCCGCCTGATGATGTGGGGCAGTGCATGGCATGCGGATTATCCTGAAGGGGAAAATTTCCTCCAGCTTTTATATGGCCCCAATTCCGGGCAGGGTAATCACGGCTGCTACCAGTCTCCCGCTTATGATGCGCTTTACAAAAAGGCGATGTCCCTGCCGCCGGGGCCTGAACGGTACGCGCTTTATGCTGCCATGAACCGCCAGATGGAGGCGGACACGGCCTGGTCCCTGCATGTTTCCCGTGTCCGGAACTGGCTGGTGCGTCCCTGGGTGAAAGGATTCAAGAAGCACCCGATCATGCAGTCGGACTGGCAGTTTCTGGACGTGGAAAAATAAAGACTTCCCAGTCAGGATGAGGCCGGATTATTCGCATGTTCCAGGAGATGCCGGGTGGTGTCGGCGCTCGACATGGGGCGGGAATGCAGGTAGCCCTGGATGATGTGGCAGTCGTGATTTGCCAGGTAGTCAAGCTGCCTTTGGGTTTCCACGCCCTCCGCCACAATTTCCATCCGGATAGCCCGTGCCATCGCGATAATGGCATTGATAATGGCTTCGGTTCGGTCATCCCCGATGCGGCGGACAAAGAAACGGTCAATCTTGAGTACGTCAATCGGGTATTGAACCAGTCTTTGCAATGACGAGTATTCGATACCAAAATCGTCAATGGAAATGGAGGCACCCATCTGGCGCAGGGCGGACAGGTTGTCGATCACCTGGTCGCGGTCTTCCAGAAGGGCGCGTTCGGTCATTTCAACAGCCAATTTTTCGGCGGGCAGTTTTGTCTTGTCCAGGGCTTTTTTAATGTCGCCGACAAAATCCGGGGAAGAGATTTGTTCAGGCAGGAAATTGACGGAAACCTTGCCGAATTCCACGCCGTCATCCATCCATTTTTTCGCCTGCAGGCAGGCCATTTCCAGCATCTGGGCATCAATTTCCGGCATCATGCCGGAGAGCGTTGCCACATCCATGAATTCGTCCGGCATGAGGAGGCCGTGAATCGGGTGCGACCAGCGCACCAGCGCTTCCACGCTGACAACGCGTTTTGCCTTCGTATGGAAAAGCGGCTGGAAGTAAGGAATAAACTGCCATTCATCCAGTGCGGTGCGTAATTCAGTCTCAAGCCGCTTTCTGGCCTCGATCTTGCTTTGCATGGATTCTTCAAAAAAGCGGAACCGGGTACCGCCATCGGTCTTGGCCTGGTACATCGCCATATCGGCATGCATCAGGATATGCTCGGCATCGGTATGCTCGCCCGTGAAGGTGGCGATGCCGATACTGGTATGAATGCGCAGTTCATGCCCGTCCAGCGTGACAGCGTCATTTAAGTGATCCAGGATCTGTTGCGCCAGGATGGCAGCGTCATCGGGTTCGGCCATATCGGTCATGATGACGGCAAATTCGTCACCGCCAAGCCGCGCCACCGTGTCGGTTTTGCGGGAACGCTGTTGCAGCACCCGGGCAACGTAGACCAGGAGTTCGTCACCAACGGCATGACCGAGCGTATCGTTGATATGCTTGAAGCGATCCAGGTCAAAAAAGAGCAGGGCAGCGGCTTTCCCGGAGCGGTTTGTATGGTGCATCGCTTTTTCCAGGCGTTCCTGAAAGAGCATGCGGTTGGCCAGGCCGGTGAGCGGGTCATGTCCGGCCAGGTGTTGCGCCTTGGCTTCCGCTGCCCGCCTGATCTCGATTTCATCGCGGAGCAGCCCGTTGATTTCCGAGAGTTCCTGGGTGCGTTCGACAATACGGATTTCGAGATTGTCCTTGATCTCCCTTAGCTCGTTTTCCTTCTGGGCCCGGATATTGACTTCCTCTTTCAGGCGGAAGAGGTTTTCATTGAGGGTATCCGCTATTTCATTGAAAGAGGTGGCCAGTTCGGTAATCTCGTTTTTTTCCCTGACCTCAAAGCGGAAATTGCGTTCGCCCAGGCGGAAACGGTTGAAACCGGCATTGAGCCACTTGATGCGGCTGGAGAGGTAGGACGCCATCCAGATGGCAACAATAATGACAATGCCGATCATGACCAGTGTGGCGATGATGAGGCTGTATGCCGTTTTGGACATATCGTCCTGCACGGTTTTTTCCGCTTTTCTGCCTTGTTCTTGCATCACCTGATCCGACTTGGCGATGAGCAGGTCAAGGCGAGCCTTGGATTCATTGGCGGCCCGGTGGAAATCATCCACATTGGAGCCAATCGTCACAATGCCGAATCCCCGCTTGTTTCCGGCAACGTTGGGGCGGTACTGGCCGGTGTAATACGGGATGGCGGCTGTTGCCGTCAGTTTCCACAGGCCGCTCCATGAAATCAGGAAGGAACCGGAGCCGCCATGATCAGCGAGGTTATACCAGCCGGTACACTGCGGCGCAAAATTGAGATAGCGGCAATCCTGGCCGACATAGCCTGCATTGGTGAGTTCCTCTGCCGGTTTTTTGCTTTGCAACTGGCTGGCAAAGATTGGGACGGTCTTGATGAATTCAGCATAAGGCTTGCCGCTCTTTTTCCACGCGTCATAAATAACGTCTTCCAGCCAGGGAACAGCGGGTTCGCCTGTTTCCGGGTCATAACCCACAATGGAGTGGTGGCGCGGATGGACAATGCTGCGCCCCTTGTGATCCCAGATATACGCATAGTTGCCATTCGAGGCGTCATTGATATTGCGGTACCTTTCCTCTGTCGGGACAATGCTGTCGGTGAAAGACATCAGGTGATCGTGATTCAGGGCCAGGGTAACCCAGCCGGTAACCCGCCCCTCTTTTACAACCGGCGTCGCCCAGCGGATGATGCCCTTGAAACGTTTTCCTACCGGGTTTTCCATGCCCGCATAGGCACTGTTTTCCGGATCGTACGCAATGCCTTTTTCGGCCGCGGCGTCCGGGGTGTAAGGGCCAATGATTTTCGAGCCGACATAAGTGCCGATCACGTCGGATACATAAATTTCACCGGGCTTGAGTTTTTTCAGTTCATTGAAATAGGTCTCTGCTTTGGCATAAGTATTGGCGCGGATGGAAACGTCTTTCAATGCAGGAGAGACGTGGTCGGAAGTCGTGACCTTGACGCGTTCCTTGCCGTCCAGGCCGACAAAAGTCATTTCGAGGTAAAGCGGCGTGGCTTTCTTTTCAAGCGGGATAGGCTGGCGGTAGTGAAAATCCCGGGCATTGTCCCGGCTGCCGGGTTCGGCGGTTGATCCATCCCCCTGCGGTGGATCGACAGGTTCCCAGGATTTGCCGTTTTCAGCCAGCTTCCACTGGCCGTGCCGGATCAGCTCACGCTGCTTGTTTTTGATAAAATTGTGATAAAGGAGGGGAGAGGGGGGCAGTGTCTGGGCGTAGAGGATATCCGCGTCGCGGCCATACAGGAAATCCGCCACAGTGCGGGCGGTGTCCGTTGCTTGCCTTTCGATTTCTTCACGGGCGCGCGCATTCAGGGCGGCAACGGCATCGGCGGTTGCCGTTTCGCCAACGTGCTGAAGCGTTTCATCAGCCATCCCGACCAGATGTTCTGTCTGCCGGGCCAGATCCTGCGCGGTCTGGTAAGTCTGGCTCCATGCCATCCATCCCAGGAGCAGGAGCGGAAGAACCTTGATGACAATAAAAACAAGGATCAGCCGGATTCGCAGAGAAAGATTTCCCCAGATTTTCATGGTGTTCGAGAACGCGTTTTCATGTGGGTTGCTGTCATAACCGATATTGAACTGGCTTCATTATATATGGCATTTTCGGCGTGCCGCAGTCTGTTCTGCAAAGCGCCATACGTTAAAATAGAGGAAACCTTTTAATCCGTTTTTCCTGACCGTTTTTATGGACTGACTCACGATGAATCCCCGATTTCCCCTTCTCGGCGTTACCGGCTGGTCCGGCAGCGGCAAGACGACCCTGCTTGAAAAACTCCTGCCGCTCCTGATTGCGCGGGGCTGTCGGGTCAATGTCGTCAAGAGCAGCCATCATGACGTGCAAATCGAGCCGGAGAAGAAGGACAGTGCGCGCATGCGCGCGGCGGGTGCTGCGGAAGTGATGCTGTCTTCCCCCCACCGCTACATGCTGGTACACGAACTGCGCGGTGCTGATGTGCCCGGGCTTGCAACCCTGCTTGGCAGGATGGGGGCTGCCGATATCACGCTGGTGGAAGGGTTCAGGACAGAGGATATCCCGAAGCTGGAAGTTTTCAGGCCCGATACAGGAAGGCGGCCGATTTATCCCGAAGACGAAACTATTGTGGCCGTTGCGTCGGATATGCCGTGCCCCGATAATCTGCCGCGTCCGATAGACTGGCTGGATCTGAATGCGCCGGAAAAAATAAGCGACTGGCTTTTTCAGGCCAGTCGCTCGAACAGCAAAAAAGGATAATTCCTGTTTACTTGCCGGTTGTCATCCAGCGCATATCACCGAGAGACCCGGCAGCCTGCACACGGGCGCATGACGGGCAGGTAGCACCGGCTTCTGTCGCGGTGCCGTTCTTGCGCATACGGTCAAGCTGGACGGATGGCGCATACGGTTTCCCGCAACAATTGCAGGCGGCAAGTGGCTGGCTTCTGACAACCGTGCCGGTAATTTCCGTGACACGCCGTCCATCGCGGTTTTCTACTCGGATAGCGCCAGTCGGGCAGACGGCAGCGCAGGCACCGCAACCGATACACAGGCTGGCCGGACGGAGAAAATCCTCAAAAACCATGCGGTGATTGCCGGTTTCGACCATCCTCAGCGCTTCTGCGCCCACCTGGATACAGGCCAGTTCGCAAAGGCCGCAGCCAATACAGAGATCACAACGCAGGCAGCGCCCGGCTTCGAGGCGTGCTTCATTCTCATCCCAGTCGTGCTGGATAAAATCGTGCGTCCATTTCCGGGTGTCCGGGTCTTTTTCCGGGACATGCGGGCGGTTCTTGCTGAGCCGGGAAGCCGCATCAACCGGGAGGCAGGGCACTTCATCGCGGCGTTGCGGCTTGAGGGACTGGTGATCCATCTCCTTTTTCATCAGCCAGGAATCAATCGCTTCGGCAGCACGCTTGCCGGAGCCGATAGCCGCAACAACCGTGCTCGCGCCATGCTGGATGTCGCCGCCGGAGAAGATGCCCGGTTCAGCCGTTTCCAGCGTAACCGGGTCGGCCATGATATTACCCCATTTCAGTTCAATCCTGCTGCCGTCCAGCCAGGACAGGTCGGCATCCTGGCCGATACCGGCGATAATCTGGTCGGCGCGAACCGTGACAGGCTTGGCCGTATCGGCATCCGGCGCATTCTTGGAACGGGCAAATTCAATCAGGTTGCCGTCCATGATTTTTGTCGGTGCCCAAAGCTCAATCAGTTCCACGCCTTCTTCCAGCGCCATTGCTACTTCATGCGGGTTGGCCGGCATATCCCTGCGGGTGCGACGGTACCACATCTGCACCTTGGTTGCGCCCTGGCGGAAAGCTGTCATCGCAACGTCGATAGCCGCATTGCCGCCGCCAATGACGATCACATGCGGGCCGATTTTCGGGTCTTTCCCCGAACGGACAGCCGAAAGGAAATCCATCCCGCCCAGCACGAAAGGCAGGTCGTCGCCTTCGATGCCCAGGCGGCGGGAAAATTGCAGGCCGATGGCAATAAAGGTCGCGTCAAATCCCTTGTCCTGGAATTCCCGCACATTCTTGACCGCATATCCGTTGTGGATTTTGACGCCCATTTTCCGGAGCTGGTTGATTTCATCCTGCAACACGGCGTTTGGCAGGCGATAGTTCGGAATACCGTAGCGCATGATGCCGCCCGGTTCCTCGCGTTCATCAAAAATCTCAACGTGGTGGCCTTTTTGCGCCAGGTAGTAGGCGGTCGTCACACCTGCCGGGCCTGCGCCGACGATAGCGACTTTTTTCCCCGTCGGCGGGGCGATTTCCTGCATGGGATACGATGAACTACAGCGTGCCGCAACCGATTTCATCGGCTTGATCAGGACAGGCTGGCTGGTCGTTTTCTGGACGCAGGCATCTTCACAGGGTGCCGGACAGACAAGGCCGCAGGAATTGGGCAGTGGAGTATCTTTCAGCAGGACGGAAAGCGATGCGTCGAAATTGCCGTGACCGATGTGCGCAATCACGCTGGGGATATCAATATGGGCCGGGCAGGCAGCCTGGCACGGCACCTGGCGCGGTTCAAAGCAGACACCGGCGTTACAGGCGTTGCCCGTAATGTGCATCAGCCATTTGTCGCGAGCGATATCCAGGGAAACTTTGAGAGAAGTCGCAAGTGAGTGTTCACTTTCCGGGAGCGCTTCGGCTGTTTTCGCCAGTTCATCAAGGAGTCCTTCCGTGGCGCGTCCGAGACTGATCTCGGTCATCATGCGAGCGGCTTCAGCGAGCGCGAGGCGCAAGGCAGGGGACTGTTTTTCTTCTGAGTGAAGGCGGATACGAAAGGCTTGCAGATGTTCTGTTACGGGACAGACCTCTTTTTCGGGTTCGTTGCTTTTTTCCGTCATTGTCAGCGTGTTTCTGTGAGAGGTTGATTAAATAAGTAAACCCTCTGCTTTCAGCAGGTTGGGAGATACCGGACAGCGGTTTTTAACCGGAACATTATGGCACATTGACGACATTCATGTCAGCGGGATAACGGTTCCTTTGCTGT
>JAVBTJ010000102.1:0-7195 GCA_031556215.1 Oxalobacter sp. | reverse complement strand
TGGCTTCCAGAACGTAACGGTCGCCGACTGCCGCACGCTCAAACCCGATATTCATTTTATTAAAGGCGACTTCAAGCGCCATGTTGGTCATCAGCGTACCGACAACTCCGTGGACAGCACCTTGCGAAATGCGGTCTTTCGTCATGAGATACAGCAACTGGTCGCCATTGTAGATCTGCCCCTTTTCATCGACCATGACAACCCTGTCGGCATCACCATCAAGGGCGATGCCCACATCCGCGTTATGTTTGACCACGGTTTCAGCCAGCATTTCCGGGGAAGTTGCGCCGCATCCATCGTTGATGTTTTCCCCGTTTGGCTGCACGCCGATGGCAATGACTTCTGCGCCAAGCTCGTGGAAAACATGTGGCGCAATGTGGTATGCCGCACCATGTGCGCAATCCACGGCAATTTTCATGCCCCGCAGATCGAGTTCACTGGGAAAGGTGCTTTTGCAGAATTCGATATAACGCCCCTGCGCGTCATCAAGCCGCCGGGCCTTGCCCAGCGCATCCGACATGGCGCAATCCATCGGGCGTTCGAGCATGGCTTCGATTTCCAGCTCCATTTCATCCGGCAGTTTATTGCCGGAGGAGGAAAAGAATTTGATCCCGTTATCGTCGTAAGGGTTATGGGAAGCAGAAATGACAATGCCTGCGGAGATACGCAGCGCCCGCGTGAGGTAGGCAACAGCCGGCGTCGGCATCGGGCCGGAAAGCATGACATCAACCCCTGCGGCAGAAAGCCCTGCCTGCAACGACGCTTCCAGCATATAGCCTGAAATGCGCGTATCCTTGCCGATCAGTACGGTCGGCTGTATGGCTGATGTGCCGGAACGTGTCAGCACCTTTCCGGCGGCATAGCCCAAACGCATGACGAAATCGGGCGTAATCGGGCTGACACCCACTCGCCCCCTTACGCCATCTGTGCCAAAATATTTTCTTGCCATGTTTTTCTGAATTGATTAGCGATAGTTCGTTATTTTACCTTGTTGCCAGCCAGACTTTAAGCGCATCAACCGTTTCGCCCACTTCATGCACCCGGACGATACTGGCGCCGTAAGCCACGGCTGAAAGCGCCGCGCCCAGATTGCCTGCCAGACGCTGTGGCACGGCTTTTTGGGTAAGGGCGGCAATAAACGATTTCCGGGACAATCCGGCCAGAACCGGCAACTGGAGAGCCTGTTGCATCTGCCCGATGTTTTTTAAAAGCGCAAGGTTGTGCTCAAGCGTTTTGCCAAAGCCGAAACCCGGATCAATGCAGATTCTTTCGCGGGCAACACCTGCCGCCAGCAGGCGAATGACCTGCTTTTCAAGAAACCCGGTCACTTCTGCTGTCACATCACGATACTCCGGTGCTGCCTGCATGGTCTGTGGTTCTCCCTGCATGTGCATCACACATAAACCACAATCGCTTTTTGCTATCGCCGCAATGGATGCCGGTGACTGGAAACCAGCGACATCGTTAATCATGTCAGCACCTGCGGCCAATGTGGCTGCCATAATTTCAGGCTTGTAGGTATCAATGGAAAGCGGCTTGCCGCAATCGCGCAATGCCTCGACAATGGGCATGATCCGATCCAGTTCCTCCTGCAACGGAACGGGAGGGGTTCCGGGACGGGTCGATTCCGCGCCGATATCGATAATATCCACGCCCTCCCCTATCATCTGTTCTGCGCGTTCGCGGGCTGCCGATAGTGTCATGTATTGGCCGCCATCCGAAAAGGAATCCGGCGTCACATTCAAAATCCCCATCACCAGGGGACGGTAATGTTGCCCGGCCAGTTCAAAACGGTATCGTCCGCATTGGAAAAAAGGCGTCATTGCATCTCTTTCTTGTTATGCAAAATGCAAAAAGGGCCAGAATCGCTTCTCGCCCTTTTCGGTTAAGCAGGGGTTTCCTTTTTCATCAGGCGGGCGCTGCAGCACTCTCAGATACATCGCTCTGCTGGCCGCCTGACGGCGTTGCTGGCGGTAAGCCTGATTTTGGTGGGCGGGGATCGTTGCCTTCCATAATGTCGTTGACCTGATCGGAGTCCAGCGTCTCCCATTCCAGCAGCATTTGCGTCATTTTCTCGACTTTGTCCCTGTTTTCATGGAGCAGCGTTCTGGCAAGGGCATACTGCTGGTCGAGGATGGCGCGGATTTCATTGTCCACCTTCTGCTGGGTTACCTCGGAAACCATCTTGGCAGGCAGACGTCCACCGTGATACATATCCTGGTCGGTATCTTCATAGACCATTGTGCCCAGCGATTCAGACATGCCGTAACGCGTTACCATCGCTCTTGCCATCTTGGTCGCCCGCTCAAAATCGTTTGATGCGCCGGTAGACATCTGGTGCATGAAAAGCTCTTCTGCAACACGACCACCAAAAAGGATGGCAATCTGCTCAAGCATCTTGTCCTTGTACATGTTGATTTGGTCGTGTTCCGGCAATTGCCAAGTCAGACCCAGTGCATGCCCTCGCGGCATGATGGTGACCTTGTGGACAGGATCAGACTTGGGAAGCAGCTTGGCAACAACCGCGTGGCCTGCCTCATGGTAAGCGGTATTTCTGCGCTCTTCTTCGCGCATGACGAAGGATTTGCGCTCCGGCCCCATCATGACCTTGTCTTTGGCATCCTCAAAATCCTGCATTTCAACAAGCCGTTTGTTTTTGCGTGCCGCAAAAAGTGCAGCTTCGTTAACCAGGTTGGCCAGGTCGGCACCGGAAAAGCCAGGGGAACCACGTGCGATCACATCCGCTTTCACGTCCGCGGCAATCGGCACCTTGCGCATATGCACAAACAGGATCTGCTCGCGGCCACGGATGTCCGGCAAACCGACAACGACCTGGCGGTCAAAACGGCCCGGACGCAGAAGCGCCTTGTCCAGCACATCCGCCCGGTTGGTTGCCGCCACAACGATCACGCCGGAATTGGGCTCAAAACCATCCATCTCGACCAGAAGCTGGTTAAGCGTCTGCTCGCGTTCATCATTGCCGCCGCCCATGCCCGCGCCGCGATGACGGCCTACGGCATCAATCTCGTCGATAAAGATAATGCAGGGGGATTGTTTTTTGGCGGTCTCAAACATGTCACGCACACGCGATGCGCCCACGCCGACAAACATTTCGACAAAGTCTGAGCCGGAGATGGTGAAAAAAGGCACCTTTGCTTCACCGGCAATGGCGCGGGCAAGCAGGGTTTGACCGGTTCCCGGCGGGCCTACCAGCAGGAGTCCTCTCGGAATGCGGCCCCCCAGCTTCTGGAATTTGTTCGTGTCGCGCAGAAACTCAACGATTTCAACGACTTCTTCCTTGGCTTCGTCACACCCGGCCACATCACTGAAAGTGACCGTGTTATTTTTTTCATCAATCATGCGCGCCTTGGATTTACCGAAGGAAAAAGCACCGCCTTTTCCGCCCCCCTGCATCTGGCGCATGAAAAATATCCAGACCCCGATCAAAAGCAGCATGGGGAACCAGGATATGAAAATCTGCGAGAGGAAAGAAGGTTCCTCTGGTTGCTTGACATCAAATTTGACGCCATGGCTGACCAGGTCGCCGATCAGCCCGCGATCCAGGAGGGTTATTCCTGTCTTGACCTTACGCCCGTCCGCCAGGTTGGCGATAAGGAAACGGTGATCTTCAATGACCGCCTCTTTCACGCGTTGCGCCTTGACTTCATCAAGAAATTCGGAATACGGAATAGGTGTCGCACCCGATGCGGTATCGCGGTCTGTAAAGTGCTTGAAGGTCGTAAGAAGGATAACGATAATGCCACCCCAAACGGCCGCCCTGACAAACATGTTATGCACGAAAGCTCCTCAGGCGTAAAATGCCTCTTTGATATATCCCTTTATTCTACCTGTATTTCCTGCACTTCGCATCAGGACAGGCTTAATTCGGTGTCTTCCGTAAACAGAAATACCTCTACAGACAATTTACCGGAAAACGGCAACACCATTAATCCGGAATATGAGGGCAAAATCCCGTAAATCAAGCGTTTTGATCGGGATCTACATCTCTTCCTTTTTCAAGTGGCGCCCCAACAGGTAAATTTCTGAAGACTGGTTACGGCTGGCTTTGGGTTTTTTGGAAACGACAAACTGAAACTGTCCCCTGAATTTGGCCAGTATTTCGTTGTAGCCAGTGCCGTTGAAACATTTGACCAACAAGGTGCCGTTGGGTTTTAAGTGCGCCTGCGCAAAGTCCAGCGCAATGTCCAGCAAATACTCCATTCTCGCTGCGTCAGCAGAAGCAATGCCGGAAAGGTTCGGCGCCATATCGGAAAGGATGACATCGGCCTTTTTACCCTCAAGCATGACTTCCAGTTGCGTCAATACCTCATCTTCCCTGAAGTCCCCCTGCAGGAATTTCACCCCCGAAATCGCTTCCATCGGCAAAATGTCGATGCCGATAACATCTCCCCGGACAGCATCACCGTCACGTCCGAGTTTGCGTATCACATACTGCGACCAGCTTCCGGGAGAAGAACCCAGATCCACGATAACCTGCCCGCTTTTTAGCAGTTTGACATCCTCGTCGATCTCTTTGAGCTTGTATGCCGCCCTGGAACGATAATCCTCTTTTTGCGCCAGTTTCACATAAGGATCGCTCAAATGGCTGTTCATCCAGCTTTTATTGAATTTATTCTTTGCCATTGTCGTACAATACCCTTTTAGGGAAATATTATGTTGAAATTAACTCCAGCACAGCGCAGCGCGCTTCGTGAACAGGCGCATAACTTGAATCCGGTTGTCATGGTCGGCGATGCCGGGCTGACGGATGGTGTCCTGAAAGAAATCGGCAACAGCCTCGATGCGCACGGCCTCATCAAGATTCGTATCTTTGGGGATGATCGCGCCAACCGGATCGAGATTTACCAGACAATTTGCACCAAACTCAATGCGGCTCCCATACAGCATATCGGAAAATTGCTGTTTGTCTATCTTCCGAAAAAAGAGAAAACTGCCGCTGCTTCCGAAGACAGGAAATCACGCGGTATACGCGAAGTCAAAACCGTCCGTCCGGGGTCAGGCGCTGTTCGCAACCGTTCCAAGATCGTTGCGGTAAAAGGCAATGAACGGGTGACTGCCGGAGGCAAGATCAAGCGCGCTAAATCACGCCAGACAAGCGCCAAGAAAAAGTCCCTGTCCTGAGGCTTCCGACACGGCCAGGAACAGGGATTCGCATATCAGATATAAAGCACTTCCAGTACTTCGTATTCCCGGATACCGGACGGCGCTTCAACTTCAATCACTTCTCCGGCATATTTTCCGATCATGGCGCGGGCAATCGGAGAGGTAATCGACACTTTCAAATCCTTCAGGTCGGCTTCGTCATTGCCGACAATCTGGTAACGAACCTGCTTGCCGTTATCCAGGTCTTCAAGCAGGACGGTCGCGCCAAAAACAATCTTGCCATCCACATTCAGCGTTGTCGGATCAATAACCTGTGCAGAACCCAGCTTGGCCTCAAGCTCGGCGATTCTTCCCTCGATAAAGCCCTGCCTTTCCTTGGCGGCTTCGTATTCCGCATTTTCAGACAGATCGCCATGCGAACGCGCTTCGGCAATCGCCTGGATAACTTCGTACCTGTCTTTTGTCTTCATCCTGTGCAGTTCGTCACGCATCATCTTCGCGCCGAGAACAGTAACAGGAATGGTGCCCATATTGCTTGACATAACTTGCTACTCCAAAAAACCCGCGAGGTCATCAATGATATTGATGACCTCGCAAAGATTGATAGGTTTAACGTCTAGTGTAAGGTTTTGTGCAGGCTTTGTAAATCATATACCTGGATATCATCCAGATAGGATGCCATGCCCTGCACACTGGCTTCCGCCCCCGCAATGGTTGTGATCGTGTTGACACGCGCAGCCAGTGCCGATGTCCGGATGGCGCGTGAATCCACAATGGAGTTTCTGCGCTCTTCCACCGTATTGATGACCATTGCAATCTCACCGTTTTTGAGCAAGTCTCCCACGTGTGGACGGCCTTCTGCCACCTTGTTGATGGTTTCCACTTCCATACCGGCCTGCCGGATGGTTTCGGCTGTGCCGCGTGTTGCCACAATCGAGAATCCCAGGCGAATCAGCTCTTTTGCCACCTTGACTGCCCGTGGCTTGTCGCTGTCCTTGATGGAAAGGAAAATCTTGCCTGATCGCGGCAAGGCCACGCCAGCTCCCATCTGCGATTTCACGTAAGCTTCACCAAAGGTTTTGCCAACCCCCATGACTTCGCCTGTCGATTTCATTTCAGGGCCTAAAATCGTATCCACGCCCGGGAATTTGATAAACGGGAATACGGCTTCCTTGACGCTGAAATACGGCGGGATGGTTTCGCTGAACACGCCCTGTGAATCCAGTGTCTGGCCCACCATGCAACGCGCGGCAATCTTGGCCAGTTGCATGCCGGTTGCCTTGGAAACAAACGGCACGGTTCGTGAAGCGCGCGGATTGACCTCCAGCACAAAGACCTTGTCTGTCATTTTGCCGTCCACTTCTTCCTTCTGGATGGCAAACTGGACGTTCATGAGGCCGACGACATTCAGTGCACCGGCCATCAGCGCTGTCTGGCGTTTGAGTTCGTCAACGGTTTCCTGTGCCAGGGAGTATGGCGGCAAGGAACAGGCCGAATCACCCGAGTGAACGCCCGCCTGCTCAATATGCTCCATGACGCCGCCGATAAAGGTGCGGGTACCGTCTGAAATACAGTCGACATCAACCTCTATTGCATCATTCAAGAAGCGGTCAAGCAGTACCGGTGAATCGTTTGATACTTTCACCGCCTCACGCATGTAGCGCTCCAGGCCGCTTTGCTCATGCACGATTTCCATTGCGCGGCCCCCCAGGACATACGAAGGACGAACCACCAGCGGATAACCGATTTCCTGTGCCATTTTCAGCGCATCTTCCTCGGTGCGAGCCGTCCGGTTTGGCGGCTGGCGCAAATTGAGTTTTTGCAGCAGTTTCTGGAAACGCTCGCGGTCTTCCGCTGCATCAATCATGTCAGGCGAGGTACCGATAATCGGTACGCCGTTTTTCTCAAGATCCAGCGCCAGTTTCAGCGGCGTCTGCCCGCCGTACTGCACGATAACCCCGACCGGTTTTTCCAGATCGACAATCTCGAGCACATCTTCAAGCGTCAGCGGCTCGACATACAGGCGGTCGGAAATGTCGTAATCGGTCGAAACGGTTTCAGGATTACAGTT
>JAVBTJ010000096.1:0-4701 GCA_031556215.1 Oxalobacter sp. | reverse complement strand
GCGAGCACCGGAGAACGCAGCAATTCGCTCGCAAAACCCGTTTTTCAGAGGCTCCTTAGCCCTTTAATCCGTATTTCCTCATAAAAAAACAACAATTACTCTGTAAAATGTTGCTGCAATTGTAACGACAGCCTACAATTTTATGATGAATTTCATCCTGGATTGTCAGATCATCCTGTGATGAATTATTTTTTTAAGAAGATGTTCTGCGCCATCTGGTTCTTTTCGCAGAATATGTGATCGTTTTTTGGAGTCATGAATGGGATTTTTGCAAGGGAAAAAAATTCTGATTACCGGTTTGCTCTCAAACCGTTCCATTGCGCATGGCATTGCAGAAGCCTGTCATCGCGAGGGTGCCGAACTGGCTTTTACCTATGTCGGCGACCGGTTTAAGGATCGCATTACCGAATTTGCAAAGGAATTCGGCAGCAGTATGGTCTATGAATGCGATGTCACCAGTGACGAACAGATTGAAAACCTGTTTGCCGACATCGGCAAATCATGGGGAAAGCTGGATGGGCTGGTACATGCCATTGCCTTTGCGCCTCGTGAAGCGATTGCCGGTGATTTCTTTGACGGTTTTTCGCGGGAAGCCTTCCGGGTAGCACACGATGTCTCGGCCTACAGCTTCCCCGCAATGGTCAAGGCGGCAAAACACCTTCTCCAGCCAGGTTCGGCTGCCCTTACCCTGTCTTATCTGGGTGCAAACCGTGCCATCCCCTACTACAACACGATGGGATTGGCGAAGGCTTCCCTTGAGGCAACCGTGCGTTATATGGCGGATTCCCTGGGCAAGCATGGCGTACGTATCAATGCGGTTTCCGCCGGCCCGATCCGAACCATTGCTTCTTCCGGCATCAAGGACTTCAATCTCCTTCTCAATTTTGTGGAAGGACATGCGCCACTCCGCCGCAATGTCACGATTGAAGAGGTCGGCAACGTGGCCGCCTTTATGCTCTCGGATCTGGCTTCCGGCATTACCGGTGAAATCACTTATGTGGATGGCGGCTTCAATTTTGTCATGGGGCTTAACCCGGACATCGACGAACCGAAAACCCGCAACTGATGCCATAACGCTTACCCAGGCAAGCTGTTTTCCGGCTTGCCTGGTCTTTTTTTCATAAATAGATTATAATATTTGACTGCGTTGCTTTTTTATAAGGCGGCGCTACTGGATTACAGCATCACCAGCCTCAAGTATTCGACCTGAATACTTCCAAAGAGCCTCACCGCCCCGCGTGCCTTTTGCACTATCCCGGCGCAAAGCTTTTGTGCCGAAATTACCTGTACGAAGTCATTTCGTTGTCTGATGTGCTGTCTTCATATTTTGCTTCTGCAAGAAGCGCTCAATCAATGAAAGCGATAAATGACGTTTGAAACACTGGGATTGCATCCCAACATCCTCAAAGCGCTGGCTGACGCCGGTTACCAGTCACCAACCCCTGTCCAGGAAAAAGCCATTCCGGCCATTCTGGATCACCGTGACCTCCTGGTTTCTTCCAAAACAGGGTCAGGCAAAACCGCGGCCTTTATGCTGCCAGTTCTGCACCGTTTTGCCACGATGTTCGAGACAGAGTCCCAGGCAAAAACACAAAAACAGGAACGCCAGGCTGCGCGCGCGAAGGGAAACACCTTCCGCTTCAAAGCGGCTGCACCTAAAATGCTGGTTCTCTCGCCAACGCGCGAACTGGCACTCCAGATTACGTCGGCAACGGCACAATACACCAAATACCTGGGCAATATTCGCACCGTCGCCATTCTGGGCGGCATGCCCTATCCCAAGCAAATGCAACTGCTGGCAAAAAATCCCGACATTCTGGTTGCCACGCCGGGCAGGCTGATTGACCATTTGCGTTCGGGAAAAATCGACCTGTCGGATTTGCAGACGCTGGTTCTGGATGAAGCGGATCGCATGCTGGACATGGGCTTTATCGAGGATATCGAAACCATCGCGGCTGCCACACCGGAAAATCGCCAGACTCTGCTTTTTTCTGCCACGCTTGACGGCGTTGTCGGAAAAGTGGCGGAACGCATGACACAAAATCCGCAGGTAATCCAGATTGCCAATGTGACAACCAAGAATGAAAACATTATGCAAACCCTGCATTTCGTTGACGACCTGACTCACAAGAACCGCATTCTCGACCACCTGTTGCGCGATCATGCGCTCAACCAGGCCGTGGTTTTTACCGCGACAAAACGCGACGCCGACTCTATTGCTGACCAGTTGAACATCGCCGGGTTTTCCGCTGCCGCGCTTCATGGCGACATGCACCAGGGCGCGCGCAACCGGACGCTGGACAATCTGCGCCGGGGACGCGTCAAAATACTGGTGGCAACGGACGTGGCGGCCAGGGGTATTGATGTCCCGACCATCACGCATGTCTTTAACTATGATTTGCCCAAGTTTCCGGAAGATTATGTGCACCGTATCGGCAGAACCGGTCGTGCAGGCAAGAGCGGCATCGCCGTATCCCTGGTAAACCATGCTGAAAACAAGAATGTAAAACGGATTGAACGCTTTATCCGCCAGTCCATCCCCATCAATGTGATCGAGGGGTTTGAGCCAAAAAACAAGTTCTCTGAAGACGCCAGAAAAGGCAAATTCAAAAAACCGGCATTTGGCAAAAAAGGGGGCCAGGCCAAAACTACCCAACGCAGCTTTATGACAGACCAGAGTTTTGCCGGACGAAAAAACAACAGCCGGAAACCATCCGCCAAAGGCGCCTCATCCCACAAGTTTCACTGAGCACCCTTTAAAGCACAAGAAGGCCGACAAAAATGTCGGCCTTCTTTTTTGCTCTCCAAGCCCTTTCATCCGCTTTTCCCTACTTGTTTTGCATCTCCTCCATGCGCCTGCTCTGCCATTCGCGTTCCCTGGCATCAATAATCGAATGATCGTAAAAAGTCACATCGGGCGCCTGCCTCGCCAGGGATAGCTGCTCTAAGGCAGCGGACAATCCACCGGACAAGCTGTAGGACTCCGCCAGTTCAATGTGCATGAGTGCAATTTTTCCCTGTGCGCCATATACCTTGGCCAGCATGCCGTGGATCATCGGATCGCTTCGATACATCTGCGCCTGGTTTCTCAGGTATTCCACGGCTTTATTGTAATTTCCGGCATGGTACAAGGCTGCGGCATACCGGTGTGAAAAGGCTCTGGAACCAGGAAAGCGGATTAACGCCGCCTGGGCATCCCGCGCAGCCTCAACATACTGCTTGGTCGCTATTTTGATATCAATAGCGGTGCTTGTCAGGGCCAGGCTGCCCTGCACAGCTTTTTCCCCCAGTTTTTTTTTGGCCTCCTGCAGGAAAGCCGTCGCCGCAGCGACGTCATCCTTTTTCAGTGCTATCAATGCCTGGCCATAATATCCTGCCGAAGCCGAAAAACGGCCGCCGATCTTGACCATTTCCTGAAAATGATCCTTTGCCGCTTCGTTGCCCTTCACACTGGTATCCTGCACCAACAGGGCGCGTACCTGGACATAATAAAAATCCGGGGTATCCGCATGCTGCCGGTAAGGTTCGGAACGCACACGCGCCTCGACATCGGCAATACGTTCTGTCGTTAACGGGTGGGTTCTCAGGTAAGCTGAAAAACCTTCTCCATAGTAACGGGATGATTTTTGCAGACGCTCAAAAAACAGTACCATGCCATTCGTATCAAATCCAGCGCTCCGTAATATCTGGAAACCAACGCGATCTGCTTCCCTTTCCGCATCGCGGGTAAAATTCAGTTGTTTCTGTATGGCAAGCCCTTGCCCGCCCATGACCAGCGCTCCCGCCGCATCAGTATTTTTTGAGGCCCCGGCTATCGCAGCCAGAAGCAGTGCCGCTATCGGTATGAGCATGTCCTGTTTTTGCTGGCCGATCATGCGTGCAATATGCCGCTGCGAAACGTGCCCCACTTCGTGTGACAGAACGGATGCCAGTTCAGACTCGCTTTGCGCGGCCAGCAAAAGGCCGGTATGCACCCCGATAAATCCGCCGGGCAAAGCAAAAGCGTTGAGTGTGGGGTCTCTCAGGGCAAAAAAATGAAAATCATTACCGGTTTCGCCCCGGACTTCCGGCGTGGAATTAACCAGTTGGTATCCGAGATTATTGAGGTATTCCGTAATCACCTCATCCTCAATATAATCCGGATCCATCATGATGCGCCGCATAATTTCAACGCCGATCTTGTATTCCATTAAAGGCGTGAGCTCTCCGCGAGCCGTATCACCCAGTGTCGGCAAATTACTGTACTGGGCATAAGCGGCTGGCTGGAAAACCAGCGCAAACAACAATGGCAACGCCAGCATCCTGAAGATGCGGCGCATACATTGCCTGCTGAAAGACTCGCTTTTTCTCATGGTGGTATGATACCTTTTCCTGCATCAGGCTTCACATTCTGTTTCACTTTGCTACCTTTTTCCGACCATACCGCCATGAAAAACAACAGTCTCTCCCATTTTGATGAAAGCGGCCAGGCGCATATGGTTGATATAGCCGGCAAGGCGGATACGCACCGCATCGCGGTTGCGAAAGGCACCATCCTGATGAAACCGCAAACATGGTCTCTGGTGAAATCCGGAACAGCTGAAAAAGGCGATGTTTTAGGCATCGCCAGAACTGCAGCCATCATGGGAGCCAAAAGGACAAGTGAGCTCATCCCACTATGCCACCCGCTTCCCCTGACACAGGTTGCCATCAATTTCCAGC
>JAVBTJ010000029.1:0-7275 GCA_031556215.1 Oxalobacter sp. | reverse complement strand
AACGTCGCGCCAAATTGGTGTCCATCCGCCAGCATGGCGTTGCTTTCCCGAACGACTTTTCCCCGAAAAACAAGGCCGCCGACCTGCACGCGCAATATGACGGCCAGGAAAAGGAATCCCTCGAATCGGCTGAAATCCCGGTCAGTGTTGCCGGACGCATGATGTTGAAGCGCGTAATGGGCAAAGCGTCTTTTGCGACCCTGATGGATGCTTCCGGCCCGCTGTCAGATGGCCGCATCCAGCTTTTCATTACCGACGGCGCAACCGGCTATGACGCGCATGAAGCCTTCAAGC
This sequence comes from Oxalobacter sp., assembly GCA_031556215.1. GTDB lineage: Bacteria > Pseudomonadota > Gammaproteobacteria > Burkholderiales > Burkholderiaceae_D > Oxalobacter. Next base: position 6,981 of record JAVBTJ010000029.1, on the reverse strand, counting down.
ACTACGATATCGGCGACATTCTTGGCGCGGAAGGTACGCTTTTCAAGACCAAAACGGGTGAACTCTCTGTCCGCGTCAGCAACCTGCGACTGTTGACCAAATCCCTGCGCCCGCTTCCGGACAAGTTCCACGGGCTGGTTGACCAGGAAATCAAGTACCGCCAGCGTTATGTCGATCTCATCATGAATGAGGAAACTCGCCAGACATTCAAGGCAAGAACGGCAGCCATTTCCTCCATCCGCCGCTTCATGGAACAAAACGGTTTTCTGGAAGTGGAAACCCCGATGCTGCAAGCCATTCCCGGCGGCGCGGCAGCCAAGCCTTTCATCACCCACCATAATGCACTCGACATGCAGATGTTCATGCGGATCGCGCCGGAACTTTACCTGAAGCGCCTGCTTGTCGGCGGATTTGACCGGGTCTTTGAAGTCAACCGCAATTTTCGCAATGAAGGCGTCTCTCCACGCCACAATCCCGAATTCACGATGATGGAGTACTATGCCGCCTACGTGGATTACCAGTGGCTCATGAACTTTACCGAATCCATTATCCGCCAGGCGGTGATTGACGCACACGGCACGGCCCTCCTGAATTACCAGGATCGTGAAATCGACTTTTCAAAACCGTTTGAGCGCCTGACCATTGTCGGGGCCATCAACAAGTACGCCCCACAGTACACGGACGGGCAACTGAATGATGCGGCATTCATACGGGAAGAACTCCTGAAATTCGGCGTCAAACCCCTTGCCAGTTGGGGTATTGGCGCCCTGCAACTGGCTCTTTTCGAGGAAACAGCGGAGTCACAGCTGTGGAACCCCTGCTATATCATTGACTATCCTGTTGAGGTTTCCCCTCTTGCCCGCGCATCTGACACCCGCCCCGGCATCACCGAGCGTTTTGAGCTCTTTATCGCGGGAAGGGAAATCGCAAACGGCTTTTCAGAACTGAACGATGCAGAAGACCAGGCTGCCCGCTTCATGGCACAGGTCGAGGCAAAAAATGCAGGGGATGAAGAAGCCATGTATTACGATGCCGACTTTGTTCGCGCCCTGGAATATGGCATGCCGCCTGCCGGTGGCTGCGGTATCGGCATTGACCGCCTTATCATGCTGGTCACGAATTCCCCGAATATCCGCGATGTCATCCTCTTTCCGCACATGCGCCGGGAAGATTAACCGGACACTGACGGATCAGGACATGCAACGGTTGCCTGCCCCGGCAGGTAACCGTGCCATTGTTTATTCTGCGGTGTTCCAGAGCCGATAAAAATGATGCACCGGCCCTTTTCCCTTGCCCACTGCCAGTTCGGAAGAATGGATCAAGGCTTCTGTCAGGTACGCCCTTGCCCGTTTTGCGCTCTCCGGCATGTCAAAGCGGGTCGAAAGCGCCGCAAGCGCAGCCGACAGGGTACACCCGGTTCCGTGAAGGTTGTTCGTATCAATTCGCGGGCCATCAATATCGATGGTTTCCTTTTTCCCGTGCAAGATATCCAGAATACTTTCCCCGGGAAGATGCCCGCCCTTGAGCAAGACCCATTTTGGCCCCAGCGCCAGCAGATCAGGCAGCATCTCCCGCATTTGTTCCTTTGACTTTGGCATTTCCCTGCTCAGCAGGACACCGGCTTCAGGCAGATTGGGCGTGATAACGGTTGCCATGGGCGTGAGCACATCACGCATGGCTTCAACTGCATCAGGCTGCAAAAGAAGATCACCGCTTTTTGCTACCATAACCGGATCCAGCACGATACAGGCCGGTTTGTGCCGGGAAAGGCGGTCTGCAATAGCCTGTGCAATGGCAGCATTGGCCACCATGCCGATCTTGACGACATCCACCCGGACATCATCAAAAACAGCATCGATCTGGTCTGCCACAAAACCCGGATCAAGCGGCAAAAAAGCGCGCACGCCCGATGTATTCTGTGCAACTACCGCCGTAATGGCCGCCATGGCATAGGTTCCCATAGCGGAAAATGTCTTGAGGTCGGCCTGGATACCGGCTCCACCGGTAGGGTCAGTGCCTGCGATACTGAAAACGTTTGCGATCATGATTGTCATGCCAACTGGGTAAATACAGCAACTTAAACGATGAAGCTCCCCATCGAGGAAGCGGACTATCCCATTTCATGCGGCGGATTTTTTTGCCGCAGGTATTCTTCCCTGGTTTTTTTGATATTATCCCTTACCTGCGTGACATATTTTTCCATAATATCGTCTTGCACTTCATTCCGGTTGCGGGCAGAAAACCAGGAATCATCCGTCGGCAGGGAACCACTCCGGCTTCCTGCGCGCCCTCGTACCCGTTTCATCTCGTACTCTTCCCAGGATTTTCCCCAGTAGTGATTGATCCGGATAACGGAAGCCGTCAGTTCTTTTGAGTGCGTCCGAACCCGCTTTCCTTTTTCATTGACCGCCGCAAGGTTGCCAACAAAACAACCATGATGGTTTTCCATGGCAAACGCCGCCCGTGGATTGACGATGGTCTTCATGTATTCATCCAGTTGTGGCGCGTGGGCCGTAAACCGTTCGATGACAAGACCGTCTTCGTATGTCTTGTGTCCATTATCGCCATAAATCAGCCAATGCGCAGACAGGCCGACCTCATTCCTGTAATTTTCCAGTATTTCCGGAAGGGTCGCTTTCTCGACTGGCACGATAAATTCGTCCGCGTCAATGTAGGCAATCCATCGGGACTCCATCCGCAAACGCAAGAGTGCATCGTTGTATGCTTTATTCTGAACCCGCTTGCCCGGCCAGGTAATGCATTCTACATCGCCTCGCGCGATGTAAGGCGCCAACACTTCCCGGGTATTGTCTGACGATTCGTTATCGTAAATATAAAATTTTTCAACACCCACCAGTTTGTGGTACTCGATCCATTCGGCAAGATAACGCCCTTCATCCTTCATGATGGCAACGACCGAGAGGAACTGGTTAAAAGGGCCGACATCGTCCTGCGTAAAACGTGTCCTGAAGTATCGTTTGTGCCGGTAGTATTTTCCAACGCAGTTGTGCACGATGGCATCTCTCAGACCAGCCGACGTGACAAAAAAAAGGCGCACCATAAGGCGCAGCCGTTCACTCCATGTTCTTTTGGGTCTCGTAGTCATGGCGGCATCATATCACTTTCGGAACCTCTGATAAACGGGCTTTGAATAACCTCCCCGCAGAAAAGTCCTTCTTATTTTTTCATCTGGCTTTCGTAAATCCGCTCGGTTTGCCCAAGCATGTTTTCAACCGTGAATACGTGTTCGTAACGATGCCGCGCCTGCTCACCCAATCTGTGCCTCAGAGCCGCATCCACCGACAGCCGCCTGATCGCATCAACAAACGCGCGTATGTCGCCAAAAGGCACCAGTAACCCTGTTTCACCGTCAGCAACACTTTCAGGAATTCCCCCGACACGCATACCCACTGTTGGCACCCGGGCGGCGGCAGCCTCCAGGATAGACAGCGAAAGCGCTTCCCGCCGGGAAGGCGCGGCATACACATCAAATGCGGGTAATATTTGTTGAACGTCATTGCGGTATCCCAGAAAATGGATGTGAGAATGGCCATTGGCGGCAGCCTGCACTCCCCGCCCAAAAGCGGTATTGTGGTTTCCGATAAAATAAAAATGAATATGAGACTCGCACAGCTTTGCAATTTCGACCAGGATGTCCTGCCCCTTGTCCGGCTGAAAGCGTCCGGCACAGACAACGGCAAACCGATCCTGTGAAATACCCAGCGCTTCTCTCAATTCCTTGCGTTCGACAGCGACAACATCCGGCACGCCGTTATAGACGCGTGTAATCATCTTCCGGGAATAGCCGTCATTGGCAAGACTTTCCACAACGGCACCAGACACCGCAATGATATGATGGCATCCCTTCATCCGTCGGCTGGAGACCGTTGAATGCGCCGTACTCAGCGCAACGGCTTTCGTTCCCAAAACCGCCAGCTTGGCATACTGCGATGGATGCGCCAGATGCCCATGGACAACATCTGCGCCCCATGTTTTGATCAGGCGATGCAATTTCCAGTAAGAAAAGACATCCGCCACTCCTCTCATCCTCAAGTGCGTCAAAGGCAACTGGTGCAGCCTGCACTGTTCGGCAATCCATGAATTCTCCCGTGCGGCAACCATGACATCATGGCCCCTGTCCCGCAAACCGAGCGAAAGCGTCAAAACATGATTTTCAGCACCACCGAAACCCAGAACCCGAAGAACCTGAATAATGCGCATTTGTCCCTGTCATCCCGGCCAGATGGTATCGTCACGAAATACGTGATCCAAAAGCGACACAGCCTCTTCAGATAAGACGGGAAGATTTCCCGATTCGCAAAATTGCTTCATTTTTTACAATCCGGTCACAGGTAAAATTCCGACCGCTTCTCTCTTTACCGGAAGCAATTTTTTCGTTAGAATTCGCTTCGATGTGTGATGGAAAGTTCATCGGATTTGCAGTCTGTTCCTTTTGCTTCGATGAAAGTTAAAATCGTCGGAAAGCGAATAAAGACGTGGCAACGCCAATAACATGAAGGCAATTTTAGTTACCCAATATTTGTGACCGGATTGTAAAAACAGTGTTAATGCAGAATTGGCAGGAACTTGAAGACCATTTGAACGTCGTATACTGTTCCCGTTTTGTTGCGTTTTGGCAATCGTGTCACGCTTACCCCTTCTGATACCGGTACACAGACGGCGCAATATATCCAGCAAGTTTTGGGGAAAACAGGAACCACTCCTGCCGGAAACAGGGGAGCAGGAAGGATAAGGCACAGCAGCAGACTGCATGCAGGCCCTTGACTTGATTGATGGATTTTTGGTAAAGAATCGTTGGCTGGCAGGATTACGATGCCCAAAGCATCATGACAACGCTATCTATCAACGCAAAGGCGTCTTGGGTGCATTTTTCATGTGCAGCTTCCAGAAATATCCCGGGAGGGTATCGCCATACGAAATCGCTTTTCTGGGAAGCTCAAAAGGACTGGGGGCATAATTCGCTGCGGCGCGGATACAGGTCAATCCTGAACGAAAACCCGCGTTTTCCACCATTTCAGCCACTTGTTCATTGTAGCTTCCATAGGGATAACAAAAATCCGGTACCGGTTCGCCCAGCAAATCCTCAAGACATGCCTTGCTCTCAACAATTTCCTTCTTCGCCACTTCCGGAGAACACAACGCAAGCCTGACATGATTCATCGAATGGGCACCAAAATGAACCCCTTCTTTTCGCAAGGCGCGAATCGTTGCGGCATCCATCAGGGGTGCGGTTTCCGGCACGTCATCCATCCAGCTTGTCGTCTTTCCCATCATCCCGGCAACAACAAACATGGTCGCGGGAAAACGATATTTCTGAAGGATCGGCCACGCATATTCGCGGAAATTATCGCAGCCATCATCAAAAGTCAGAACAACCGCCTTTTCCGGCAGTGCTTTCCCCTCGTAAAGACCGGAATACGCCTCATCCATGCTGATCACGTTATATCCGCACCAGTGGAGCATCGCCATTTGCCGTTTGAACCGGCCAACATCACAGTAAACCGGACGGTGTTCTTTGGGATTATCAAAATGCCCGACCTGATGGTACATCAGTATCGAAACGGGAGGTGTCAATGGCGGGTAGTCTGGTCGCATGTGGCAGGTCAGCGGAAGAATCCTGTTGAACGAAAATGATTTCCTTGCAGATTCTAACATGCCTCCCCTCTCCCTGCTGCGCGAACCCGGGATGCAGACAAAAGAGATAAAAAATGCAATCATACTGGCTGATATACCGTTAACCTGCCAATCCGGCTTGCCTGACCTTTTCCGTATGTTGCGACTAACCGAAATCCGCCTCCCGATTGACCATCAGGAAAACGAACTGAGACAAGCGATTCTGGATCGCCTGGATATCCCTGAGGGCGCATTGCGGTCTTACACCATTTTTCGCCGCAGCCACGATGCCCGGAAAAGAAATGCCATCATTTTCACCTACACGATTGATGTCGCCTTGGAAGATGAAGCATCCGTCCTGGCGCGCATGAAAGACCACAAGCATGTCAAACCCGCGCCTGACATGGCATATCGTTTTGTCGCAACGCTTCAAAAGCCGCCCGCATCGCGTCCGGTCATTATCGGATGCGGGCCCTGCGGCCTTTTTGCTGCCCTTGTCCTGGCGCAAAGCGGCTTTTGCCCCATCATCCTCGAACGCGGCAAACCGGTACGCGAAAGGACAAAAGATACTTTCGGCTTCTGGCGAACCCGCAAGCTGAACCCGGAATCCAACGTCCAGTTCGGCGAAGGCGGCGCAGGCACCTTTTCAGACGGCAAGCTGCATACCCAGATCAAGGACCCCAGACATTACGGCAGAAAAGTGCTCACGGAATTTGTCACAGCGGGCGCCCCGCCGGAAATCCTGTACGCATCCAAGCCGCATATCGGTACTTTCCGCCTGGTCAAGGTGATTGAAAACATGCGGCAGGCCATCGAATCGCTCGGCGGGGAATTTCGCTTTGAAAGCCGGGTAGATGACCTGCTTATTGAAAACGGCAACATACGCGGTGTTGCCCTTGCTGACGGCACACAAATCGAAAGCGCGCATGTGATCCTGGCTGTCGGGCACAGCGCGCGCGACACCTTCCAGATGCTGTATGAACGTGGCGTCAGTATCACCCCAAAACCTTTTTCCATCGGCTTCAGGATAGAACACCCGCAATCCCTTATTGACCAGTGCCGCCTGGGGCCCAATGCAGGCAACCCGCTCCTGGGCGCAGCCGACTACAAGCTCGTTCACCATTGCAAAAACGGGCGCTCTGTCTACAGTTTCTGCATGTGTCCCGGCGGGACGGTGGTGGCAGCGGCATCCGAATCCGGGCGGCTGGTGACAAACGGCATGAGCCAGTATTCCAGAAATGAGCGCAATGCCAATGCCGCCATCGTTGTCGGTATTTCCCCGGATGATTTTCCCGGGCACCCGCTTGCGGGCATGGAACTGCAACGCCAACTGGAAGAAAAAGCCTT
>JAVBTJ010000112.1:0-5016 GCA_031556215.1 Oxalobacter sp. | reverse complement strand
GTCGGCACCGTATCGGGCATCGCCCGTTTTTACCGGCAGACAGACGACATCCTGGGTGCAATCCCAAGGGGGACAGCAGCCTCGTCAGCAGAAGGCTGGGATTTTGTCGTGGCACGGTTGACAGAAAAACTGCCAATCATGTCCCGCCACGCTCTCCAGTTCCTGAACAACGTTTTAAGCAAGAAGGTGAAGGAGCTGATGTTTCAGAATATGATGGCGGAGTATGAGGCATCCAGGTCACATGATGTAAAATTTACCAAATAAGCATTCCCATCCTTTACCAAACGGGATAAGCTTTTACCTGTTATCCCGTTTGGCAGAAAGGTTGATTATGAAGAAAACGCAATGCCTGTTTTTCCTCATTTGTGCTGTTATGACAAGCATGGGTTGCGCTGGTGATATGGAAAAGGCGGATGCGCTTTTCGACAAGGGACAATACCAGAAGGCTTTGCAAATTTACCTGAAACCTGAGTTACAGAAAAATCCCAGTGTCCAAACACGAATTGGCTGGATTTATGGACATGCAACAGCGCTTCTGGATGAAAAAAAGTCGATTGAATGGTTTCAAAAAGCTGCTGACCAAGGATATCCACCAGGGCAATATAACTTGGCTTCTTCGTATGAGAATGGCGACGGCATAGAAAAAGACTATGAAAAAGCCTTATTTTGGTACCGTAAAGCGTCCAACCAGAATTTGCCTGCTGCTTACAACTCACTGGGCAACATGTATGCTGATGGTCGCGGTATCAAAAAAGATTCAGCAAAAGCCGTTGAGCTGTATCGCAAGGCATCTGATCTTGGCTCAAGCACGGGCATGTGCAGTCTCGCTTTCATGCAAACCTTTGGTGAGGGTACAAAAAAAGACTATACCGAAGCCAGAAAAACACTTGATCTGTGCCTCAAAACCGATGCAAACGAGGATTGCTGCATCAGCCGGATGGCAGACCTCTACCGTTATGGGTGGGGAGTTGCCAAAGACCACGCCAAAGCCAACGCCTATCAGCGTCAGGCAGCCGCCCTGGGCAGCGGCATTGCCATGTTCAGCCTGGGGGTAGCTTACGACTATGGCAATGGCGTGAAAAAAGACCCCCAGACCGCGCTGGAGTGGTACCTCAAAGGAGCCGAAGCGGGAAATGCCAGGGCCATGTACCGGCTCTATGAAATCTACCAGTACGGAAAATTAGGGCAGCCTGTCGATAAAGCCAGGGCAAAAGAATGGCTGGCGAAGGCCGAACCCGCCATGAAAGCGCAAAACGTGACCCGCAACGCCATCATGGATCAGTTCCGTCTGGCGATGGAAGACTGATTTCCACCCATAAGCAACACCATCCCGAACAACCGGCGGCAAATACTTCCGCGAGTCCTCGCAGGGATAGGCCAAAAAAACAACAGAAATCCCCCTTTTTGACGAAAAAAGCCCGGATTCATGTGAAGTGTTATCTGTTGAACAAGGCGATTGGCATAAAATTCTTGAGGGGATTTTTTGACACTTCAAATGATTTGACATAATAAATACTGGAATTTGAATCATGAAAAAAACAATCATCGCGCTGGCGGCGGCTGGCGTCATGACGGGCATGGCAGGCGTGGCGCACGCCCAGTCCAACGTCCGCGTCTACGGCAACATCGACACAGGCTACGTCAAGGAAAGCGGCAGGGACACCGGCATGGCATGCAACTATGGCAACATGATCGGGTTTGCCGGTGGCGAAGACCTGGGGGGCGGCCTGAAAGCTACCTTTGCACTGGAGCAATGGCTGGAACTCAATGACGGCGACCGCGCCCGCAGGAGAAACGAAGCCGACTTTGACCGCAGCCGGGGCGCGGGCGGCAACGAAAATCTCAGGAGGCCCGATTTCCAGGGGCAGGCCAATATCGGCCTGCAACACAAGGATTGGGGCGAGGTCAAGCTGGGCCGGGTCTTCAACCTTTCCATTGAAAACTACCGCCGTATTGATCCCTTTGCCAACTTCAGCGTGGGTGCCAACCTGGCTTACGGCAACAACCTCTACGCCGAAACGCTGCCCAATACCGTGCGCTACGACAGCCCGGCCTGGAACGGCCTTGCCTTTGCACTTTCATACACGCTGGGCGAAGATGACCACGACAGCGCCTACTACAGAAAATTCGGCAACGACGGCTTTAACGCGACCCTCAAATACGATAGCGGCCCGATGTTTTTGACTGCCAACTATTACCGCATGGCTGATTCCGACAATTCCTACGCATGGAACCTGGGCGCAACCTACACCTGGGGCGCCGCCACTGTTTCCATCGGCTATGAAGACTCCAAAACCAAATTTGCCGACAGTTATCCCTCCAGCAGCAACTGGCTTTTGCCGGGGCGCAATGTTGACCAGAAAGACGCCACCCTGGGTCTCATCTACCGGATCGGCAGCGGGCAGGTGCAGGCGTCAGTCAACTACGGCAACTGGGATGACGGCGTCAACGACGAAGATGTCTGGAAATATTCGCTTGGCTACACCCACTACCTGTCCAAGCGCACCTCGCTTTACGGCATGATGTCTTACCTGGATGCGGGCAACGCCTTTGTTGGAAAGCACTACAATTTCACCATGATCGACAGGAGCGAGATATTCGGCGTGCAGTTTGGCATGCGGCATACTTTCTGATCCGGTTTTCGCATAGGCAAAAAGGGCGGGGCAATCCCGCCTTTTTTGTGTTTGATGGGGACAACATAGGGTTTTCCCTCTTTTTGCTGATAAAGTATCGGGGATGTTTGTATCGTAATGCAATCATGTCTGACAATCCTTGATAGCACCCGGAGGTCTTCTTATGCGTAAGAAACTGTTTTCTGTTGCCCTTCTCCTTTGTCTTTCCTTCTCTCTTGCAGCAGAGGGCAGCGCCGCTGAAAAGGTGATCATGTATACCTCCATGAAAGAATCGCTGGTCAGCGCGATTGATGACGCGTTCATGAAAAAACACCCGGACACGGCCATTGAATACCAGTCTGCCGGTGCGGGCAGGCTGATGGAAAAAATCGCGGCTGAACGACGGGCGGGGAAGGTGTTGGCCGACGTGCTCTGGACAAGCGAAGTGCCCGATTTTTATAACCTGAAAAAAGAAGGCATGCTGGAACAGTATACGCCCGGCAATTTCGGGGAACTGGTCAACCCCTTCACCGACTATGATGGTTATTTCATGGCGGCCCGCCTGGGAACGCTCGGCATCGTTTACAACACCCGGTTCATCAAAACCCCTCCGAAAAAGTGGGACGACCTTTTCGGCAAAGACTACACCGGCGCTTTCGGCATAGCCGACCCCGCCTTTTCCGGAACGGCCTACATGGGCATCGCCCTGCTGGTAAAGCAGTTTGGCTGGGAGTTCATTGAAAAGCTGGCAGACAACAAGGCCCGGGTGGGCAAGGGTTCCGCCCAGGTCATCGACGATACCGCCTCCGGCGAACTCGTGGCCTGCCTGGGCGTGGATTACATCACCCTCGACAAGATGAAAAAGGGCGCACCGCTCGGCTACGCCTTTGCGCCGGAAGTGCTGGTCGTTCCCAGCCCTGTCGCCATCATCAAGGACACCCCGAACCTTTCCGCAGCCAAAAAGTTTGTGGATTTCTTGCTGAGCAGGGAAGCACAGGAAATCATCGCTGCAGAAGGCACGCTCCCCGTACGCAACGACGTCGCCTTCAACCCGGATTTTCCCGTCAGTACGCTACAGGAGGCCGTCAACCGGTTCGTCAGGGTCGACTACGTCGCCATGATGGCCGAAAAAGAAGCCACAGTGAAAAAGTTCACGGAAATCATGCAGCGCCGGAAGTAATTTTTCCGGCTCGAACATTTCCTTGCGCCCGATGCAGGATTTCCCTATTTTGCGCGGGTGCCTGATTCCCTGAAACCCGCGTTACATAAAGCTTCCCGGCTGCGGGGACAAAGGCCGGGACAGGCAGGCTTGACCGCGCCGAACAGCACCTATACTGGATTCAGGGTGAAGGCCCAATGGCGTTCGCCCTGATTTATCCACCATGTATAGATAAGGGAGAAAAAACATGCTGATGTCATTACTGTCCATGCTGGGGGGAGGGCTGATGCGGCTGATGCCGGAAGTCTTTGCCTTTGCCAACAAGAGCAAGGATTATGCGCACGAACTGGCGATGCTCGAAAAGCAGTCCGAACTGGAAAAAACGCGTGCCGCCATGAAAATGGAAGAAGTCCGCTTTACTGCCGAATCCGAACAGGCGCTGGCGATTTACGATGCCCGCAAATCGGCACTTGAAGGCCAGATGCAAAAAACCGGGATGCGGGTGGTGGACGCGATGAACTTTCTCGTCCGTCCCGTCACCACCTATTACTTCCTGTTGATATACGGCCTTGCCAAGCTCGCCATGTTCTGCCTGGCCGTCAACAGCGGGCTGTCCGGCTGGGAAGCCATCCTGCGCCTGTATGACGAAGACGACCGATCCATCCTCGCCGGTATCCTCGCCTTCTGGTTTGTCGGCCGCGTTGTCGAAAAACGGTCATGAGCGCGACAGATATGGCGCTGGAAAAGGCACTTGTCATCATCCGGGCGTTTGAAGGCTGCCGCTTGAAGGCATACCGGTGCCCGGCAGGTATCTGGACCATCGGGTACGGCGAGACATTCGGTGTGAAGGAAGGCGACACCTGGACGCAGGAAAAGGCCGATGCGGTGATCCGGCAGCGCGTGGCGCAGTTTATGGGGCTGGCGTTGAAAAAATGCCCGCAATTATACAAAGAATCGCCCGAAAAGGTAGCGGCCTGCACCTCACTTGCGTACAATATAGGCACAGGCGCCTTTGGCGCATCTTCTGTCTGCCGCCTGACAGGCAGGAAAGAATACCGGCGTGCTGCCGATTCCTTCCTCTTCTGGAACAAGGCCGCCGGACGGGTTTTGAAGGGCCTGACAATCAGGCGCGAGGCTGAACGCAGTATGTACCTGGAATAACCGCTTTTCACCTGCGGCCCAAAAAGCCGCAATCGCCGGGGCGTCCAAAAGGCGTCCTGGCGAAACTTATTCTTTTCGTCTATA
>JAVBTJ010000085.1:0-51210 GCA_031556215.1 Oxalobacter sp. | reverse complement strand
CTTCGAACTGGGCGGCAGCAGCTATGATGCGCCCTGCCAGCTTGTCGGAGATTTCCTGGAAGGAAAACCCTCCACGCAGTTGGGAAGTGTGATTCCCTCTTACCAGCCCGGTGTCAGGCCATGCGACCTGGGCAGCGCCCTGCCCCAATATGCTGTCGATGCCATTCGGGAAGCCCTGCCTGCATTTGAACGCTGGATTCCGGGATTTGCCATGGCTGACGCCGTACTGACCGGCATTGAAACACGCACCTCGTCACCCATCCGCATATCACGCCATCCGGATAATTTGCAAAGTGAGAATGTAAAAGGGCTTTATCCTGCGGGCGAAGGGGCCGGTTATGCCGGCGGCATCCTGTCGTCTGCGGTAGACGGCATACAGGCGGCAGAGGCTGTTGCCCTGTCTATTGCAGCAGCAGAAAAAGAAAAAAAGGAAAGTTAAGAAGGCGCTTCTTTAACGGCTTCTTGCCAACGCTTTCGGCTTGGTCTCATCCCGGAAAGCCTGGATCATCCGTTCTGTTTCGGCCTTTTCTTTCTCCGGATCATTTATCCGGCGCGCGCCGTTAAAGCGGGCCTGCCAGTACTGTCCATCCATGTCTTCAACACGGACTTTCCCTCCCCGTGAAGGGGCATGGACAAATTTGTTGTCACCCAGGTAGATGCCGACATGGGAAAAGCGGCGTTTCCGGGTATTGTAAAAAACCAGGTCGCCCGGCTGCAATTGAGCGGGTTCAATGTGTTCGCCCACTTCGCTGATCGCCACAGCCGTTCTTGGCAATTCTGCTCCCCAGGCCTTTTTGTAGACATACCGCACCAGTCCGCTGCAATCGACACCGGTTTCAGGCGCACTTCCGCCATACCTGTACTGTGCATCAATCACGCTCATGGCCTGCATGGCAAGCTCGGAGGCTCTTTGCACATGGTCATAGTAGGAAGTGATATTTTCTTCGTCATCTGCAGCAAAAGCAGAAGAGGACAGTCCGGCAAGTGATACAGCCAGACAGGCTGAAACAATAAGGGAGCGGAAGAATGTCGGTTTTTTTCTTGTCATTGATCGCGTTTCTTTCTAAGTTGCCATGAATGTAAGCGAATATAGCCTTTTTGTCAAAAGAAACCTTACATTTACCGCAAAAAACGCTGTTTTTAAAGCCTTTTTCATGTTTTTCGCCATCAATTTCCAATCTCTCGTTTTTCCTGTTTTTATCCCCTCCGACAATCTGGTAGCATAACGGCACAGCAGCATCCCCAAAGGAAAATCATGAAAATCGCAAACGACATCACCGAACTCATCGGCAATACCCCCCTTGTCCGGATCAAAAAGCTCGATGAAAACGGGCATGCCGATATCATTGGCAAACTGGAATTCTTCAACCCGGCTCACAGCGTCAAGGATCGCATTGGCCTTTCCATGATTGAAGCAGCGGAAAACGCCGGAAAGATCGGGAAAGACACCATTATCGTCGAACCGACAAGCGGCAATACCGGTATCGGGCTGGCAATGGTCTGTGCCGCCAGGGGATACCGCTGCATGCTGGTCATGCCCGAAACCATGAGCCACGAACGCCGCATCCTGCTGCGCGCCTACGGTGCCGAATTGCTCCTGACGCCCGGCAGCGAGGGGATGTCCGGCGCCATCAAAAAGGCGGAAGAACTGGTCGCCTCTGATTCGCGCTATTTCATGCCGCAGCAGTTCAGCAATCCCGCTAACCCGACAATCCATCGCAAAACCACCGCTGAAGAAATCTGGCGGGATACCGATGGCAAGGTCGATATCCTGGTTGCCGCCGTCGGCACCGGGGGCACCCTGACAGGCACGGGAGAAGCCCTGAAACAGAAAAAACCGGCCATTCGCTGCGTTGCCGTTGAACCGGACGGCTCTCCCATGCTTTCGACAGGGGAAAAGGGGACTCACAAAATCCAGGGCATCGGGGCTGGATTTATACCGGAAGGGCTCAATACGGCCATCTATGACGAAGTGATCCGCGTCACAGATGAAAATGCCTTTGATACGGCAAGAAAAGCGGCAACCAAAGAAGGCCTTCTGGTCGGCATTTCATCCGGCGCGGCACTGTGGGCGGCCATGCAACTGTCCAAACGCCCGGAAAATGCGGGAAAAATGATCGTGGTCATCATCCCCTCATTCGGAGAGCGCTATATCAGCACGGAACTTTATGCCCACCTGACATGAGGGAAACACTGATTTTCCGATCCGTACCTGCAGGCGGCTTCGCATACAGGCACGGATCGGAATCTCTGATTAATTGTCATCCGTATCGGTTATGTCCAGTTCCCGGATTTTCCGCGTAAGGGTATTACGCCCGATACCGAGCAATCCGGCAGCCTCGTTTTTACGCCCCTTCGTATGACGCAGGGCAGACTGGATCATGACCGTCTCAAAGCGACGGCAAAATGCCGCCATCAGGCCGTTTTGCCCACCGACCAGTTTTTCCGAAACGTCCCTTTCCAGCAGCCCATCCCACGAAAGGGAGTCGTCCTGCCGGGCAGTCCCTTTCTGGAACAAGTCCTGCGGCATATCCTTGATTTCGATAACCTGCCCCGGCACCATCACGGTAAACCAGTAACACAGGTTTTCCAGTTGCCGGACATTGCCCTGCCATTTGCACAGCCTGAGAAAATCCAGCGCATCGTCTGACAGGTGCTTTGCCTCCACCCCCAGCTGTTTCGCGCTTTGCGCCAGGAAATGCCGTGCCAGTACCGGAATATCCTCTTTCCTCTCTGACAGGCTGGGCAAACGCAGGCGTATTACATTCAGGCGATGGAAAGGTCTTCCCGGAAATGCCCCTCCCGAACCTGCTGCTCCAGATCCTGGTTCGTTGCCGCAATCACCCTCACATCTGCCCTGATGGACTGGTTTCCCCCCACCCGGTAAAAGTGCCCGTCGGAAAGCACGCGCAAAAGCCGGGTCTGCAAATCCAGGGGCATATCACCGATTTCATCCAGGAAAAGGGTGCCGCCTTCAGCCTGTTCAAAACGTCCCCGGCGCAAGCCCTGCGCCCCGGTAAAGGCACCTCTTTCATGCCCGAAAAGCTCGGACTCCAGCAAATCCCGCGGGATAGCCGCCATGTTCAGCGCAATGAAAGGCGCTTTTTTTCTCTGGCTGTGCCGGTGCAAGGCTCTTGCCACCAATTCCTTGCCGGTTCCTGATTCTCCGGTAATCAGGACGGTCACATTGGAATGGGACAGTTTGCCAATCGCCCGGAACACTTCCTGCATGGCAGGTGCCTGCCCCTGTATTTCCGGTGTATCCGAAAGCCCGTTTCCGGTCGCCTTGGCATCCTCATTTTCTTTCATGGCGCGGCGAATCAGGTCAAGCACTTCGCCAATATCAAAAGGCTTGGCCAGATATTCAAATGCCCCGCCCTGAAAAGCCGAAACTGCCGAATCCAGGTCGGCGTGCGCCGTCATGATGATGATGGGCATGGCAGGAAAACGCAATTTGACTTCCTGAAGCAAATCCAGCCCGGACGTCCCCGGCATACGGATATCCGAAACCAGCACCTGCGGCTGTTCGTTTTCGAGTGCCGCCAGCACATCAGCTGCACTCGAAAAGCTCCGATAAGGAATATTTTCCCGATCAACCGCCTTTTCCAGCACCCACCGTATCGAGTCGTCATCATCGACTATCCAGACTGGTTTCATCGCTTTACTCCATTTCACTTTTGACCTGCCCTGACAGCCTTACCATATCGGAATCCGTATCAGGAATTCCGTATGCCCCCGCCAGCTTTCACACTCGATCACGCCGCGATGCTGCTGGATGTAAGTCTGCGCAAGAGTGAGTCCCAGGCCACTTCCTCCGTCACGACCACTGACCAGCGGGTAAAACATCCGTTCCAGCATATCCGGGGCAATCCCCGGGCCATTGTCAATAATGTGCAGCACCAGCGCCAGGCGGTACCGCACCTTGGCAATCGTGATCTGCCGTGCTACCCGCGTTTTCAGGATGATTTCGGCATCGCCCTGCGCGATGCGGTCGCTCAATGCCATCGCGGCATTCTTTGTCACATTCAGTACCGCCTGAATGAGTTGCTCCCGGTCACCCGGAAATTCAGGGATCGAAAGATCATAATCACGCCGGAGAACCAGCCCTTCCGAAAATTCCGCCAGTACCAGGCTGCGCACCCGTTCGCATATCTCATGGATGTTGATATCTTCCGGCTCCAGCGGACGCCGGTGCGGCACCAGCAGGCGATCAACCAGCGCCTGAAGGCGTTCCGATTCCCGGATAATCACCTGTGTGTATTCCTTCAATGCCTTCAGGTCGCGCTCCGGCAATTCCATTTCCAGAAGTTGCGCGGCACCGCGAATACCGCCGAGCGGGTTCTTGATTTCATGCGCCAGATTGCGAACCAGTTCCCGCGTCGCCTGGCTCTGGTCAAACAGGCGCTCCTCACGATCCAGGCGTAATTGCTGCACATTCTCCCGCAGTTCCACCAAAACAGCACCGTCCGGATAATCAATGGCAGATACGATGCAATGCACATGCAAGGGCGCCCTTCCTGGCCGCTCAAGGGTTAAATCCTGCCGCTTTTCCGTTATCCCGTTGTCCCCTGCCTGACCGCAGATAGCTTCCAGCTTGCTGTTGCCAGCAAAAATATCCTTCAGCTTCTGCCCGCAGAGGACTTTGGCAGACATCTCCAGCATATCTTCCGCAGCCGGATTGGCATAACCGACCCGGCCCTGCGAATCCAGGATCAAAACGGCTGTTGCCAGCAAATCCAGTCCTGTCAATGTCTTCATGGGAAAAAAACGATCCTTGTTCTCGTCAAAAAAACAGGCGGAGAGGATATCCGCCTGCCTGATTTTCCAACCGATACCTTTCCGTTACAAGGAATAGTACATGTCGTACTCTACCGGATGCGTTGTCATCTGCAGGCGCTGCACTTCCTGCATTTTCAGTTCGATGTAGGCATCAATCATGTTGTTGCTGAACACCCCGCCACGCGTCAGGAATTCGCGGTCATTATCCAGCGATTCCAGCGCCTGCTCCAGGGAAGAACAGACTGTCGGGATCATGGCATCTTCTTCCGGCGGCAGGTGATACAGGTCTTTCGATGCAGGCTCACCCGGATGAATCCGGTTTTGCACGCCATCCAGACCGGCCATCAGAAGCGCGGCAAAGCACATGTACGGATTGGCCAGCGGATCCGGGAAACGGGCCTCGGCACGGCGTCCCTTCGGATTGGCCACATGCGGGATGCGGATGGATGCCGAGCGGTTGCGGGCGGAATAAGCCAGCTTGACCGGCGCCTCAAACCCCGGAACCAATCGCTTGTACGAGTTGGTTCCGGGATTGGTGATCGCATTCAATGCGCGCGCGTGCTTGATAATGCCACCGATGTAGTACAGGGCAAATTCGGAAAGGCCGGCATAGCCGTCACCGGCAAAAAGATTCTGCCCGTCTTTCCAGATGGACTGGTGTACGTGCATACCCGAGCCATTGTCGCCGACAAGAGGCTTGGGCATGAATGTCGCGGTCTTGCCATAGGTATGCGCCACATTCCATACGATGTACTTGAGGTTCTGCGTCCAGTCAGCCCTTTCCACTAACGTGGAAAAACGGGTGCCGATCTCATTCTGTCCTGCACCGGCTACCTCATGATGGTGTACCTCGACAGGAATTCCCATCTGTTCCAGAATCAGGCACATTTCCGAGCGCATATCATGAAAGCTGTCTACTGGCGGAACGGGAAAATACCCCCCCTTCACCCTCGGACGATGCCCCATATTGCCGCCTTCCATTTTCATGCTGTTTGACCAGTGGCCTTCGGCGGAGTCAATCTTGAAGAAACAGCCGGACATCTCATCGCCCCAGCGCACGCCGTCAAAAATGAAAAATTCCGGCTCAGGGCCAAAAAGTGCCGTATCCCCCAGGCCGGAGGAACGCAGGTGTGCTTCTGCACGCTTGGCAATCGAACGGGGATCGCGGTCGTATCCCTTGCCATCCGAAGGCTCGATGACATCACACTGCATAAAGAGCGTTGCGTCTTCCATGAAAGGATCCATGTTGGCAGACGCCGCATCAGGAATCAGCAGCATGTCGGACGCCTCAATTCCCTTCCAGCCGGCAATGGATGAGCCATCAAAGGCATGCCCCCCCTCAAAGCTGTCAAGAGAAAATGCCGACACCGGCACACTCACATGATGCTCTTTGCCCCGCGTATCCGTAAAACGGAAATCCACAAAACGAACTTCGTTTTCCCTGATCATTTCCATGACCTGTTCAGGCGTTTTAGCCATTCTCACTCTCCTCAATTTACCTAAAGCCGGATTCAGGGTTCAGAACACGGCACGTTATTCACTGATCACGCTTTCAATATAAGCAATAATCGCGCCAGCTTTTACCCCCCTGTTTTCATGCTTTTCGCATGATTCCCCACGCCCATTTCGCACCATTTTGGAACACACCAAACCGTTTGCACCATTTTAGTGCCATTTTATGGATTTATCTTGTACTCCGCATCTATTTTCCGCAGCCCGCTTTGCAGCCTGCCAAAGGCTTCTTCCACCTGCGCTTTCCCGCCCTTGACACCCAGCTCAACATAACCGCGGACACCCGGCTTTCCAATGTGCGGCAGGCTGAAGACCTTGACATCCGGAAAATCGCGCTCGATTTCCTCCATCAGCGGCGTCATGAGCGCTTCGACTGCCCCGTAAACCGTAACGGATTTTTCCACATGATCCATCCGGAAAAACTCGGCCTGATGATAAGTCTCCAGAACCCACTCCATCATCGGATGCGCCATTTCCGGGAATCCGGGAAAAAAATAATGCGTTCCGACCGAAAAACCGGGAATTTTGTTGACGGGATTGGGAATGATCTTCGCGCCCTCGGGAAACTCTCCCATCTTAAGACGCTGGAGATTATCCGGCGCATCATAATCAAGCGAACGCCCATGCAAGGCAGCAAATTCCCTTATCCGCTCGCCGATTCTTTCTTTAGCTTCCGGATGCAGCACCAGGGGCACATTCAGGGCCACCGCCGCACATCTGCGCGTATGGTCATCAGGCGTTGCTCCAATGCCGCCACAGGAAAAAACGATATCGCCTGTTGCAAAACTGCGGCGCAAGGTTGCCGTAATCCTTTCCGGGTCATCGCCCAGATATTCAGCCCAGTCCAGTTGCATACCCCGGTTCTTCAGCATCGCGATAACGGCAGAAAAATGCCTGTCGCTGCGTTTTCCCGACAGGATTTCATCGCCAATGATGATAAGCCCGATAGCCATTTCCTCTCACTCCCTTTTTTCCGGCAGGGAAAGAACGGCATTCCCCAAAATGAAATGATGGCACAAATCAGGAAAAAGAAACCATGTCGATGGCATAGCGTATATACTTCGCATCTTGAGAAAAGGAGAAAAAATGACTTTTACCAAAATGGCAAACGGCCTGGAATACCGGGATGACGTTATCGGAGACGGCGCCGAAGCCGGAACCAGGGCGGCGTCCATTGAAGTGCACTATACCGGCTGGCTCAAGAACCCGGATGGCTCGCCCGGTGAAAAGTTTGACAGCAGCCATGATCGCAATGAACCCATCGTTTTCCCTCTGGGTGTCGGCTACGTCATCAAGGGATGGGACGAAGGATTCCAGGGCATGAAAGTCGGCGGAAAACGCACCCTGCACATCCCGTCAAATATGGGGTATGGCGAATATGGCGCAGGTGATGTCATCCCGCCTCACGCAGACCTGATATTTGAAGTGGAGCTGCTGAAACTGAAACCATAAAAATCCATCACCTCATAATGCACCTTTATGGTGCGTTGTGAGCCTGCCGTGCTTTTTCAGGACATGGGCACGGCATGCCCCGGTTGCTCAAAGAAACCCGTTCTCTGCAAAAGAATAAATATCCGGGCCTGCGACAATAAAATGATCCAGTAAACGCACCTCAACCAGGTCAAGCGCCTGTTTCAGTGAACGGGTCAATGCCTTGTCTTCCTTGCTTGGCTCGGATGTGCCGGTCGGATGATTGTGTGCCAGAATCACGCTGGCCGCATTTCGCGTCAACGCCGCCTTGATCAGTTCCCTGGGATAAACACGGGTATGCGACAGCGTCCCCCGAAAAAGCTCAATGCTTTCCATCAGGCGATTCTTGACATCCAGAAACAGCACCACAAAGGCTTCGTAGGGACGCTCGCACAACGACAGAAGGAGATAATCCTTCACGGATTGGGGCGAACTCAGCACGATGCCCGATTCCAGGTCTTCGGACAGGAGACGGCGGGACAATTCCAGAATGGCCTGCAACTGGGCATATTTGGCCGGGCCGATTCCATTCACATCCTTGAAATCCGGAAGGCGTGCTGAAAAAAGCTCTTTCAGGGAACCAAAATGTTTCATGATCTCCCGTGCAAGATCAACCGCACTCTTTCCCTGTGAACCGGTTCGCAGAAAAATAGCTAAAAGCTCTGCATCAGATAAATGCCTGGGGCCTTCTTTTATCAACCTTTCACGCGGCCTTTCATCTTCCGGCCAATCTGTAATCGCCATAACGGTTTTCACTCCTTATCTGTTAGGATATTGCCCTGGGGAATGCGCTTATTGTAAATGGCTTTTCTGAAAATAACGGAACCTCTGATAAACCCGTACTGTTTATTCGCGTTACTGGACAATCATGAATAAAAAACTGTTTCTGGCTCAACCACGAGGTTTCTGCGCTGGTGTACATCGGGCCATTGCCACGGTTGAACGCGCGCTGGCGCTCTTTGGGCAACCCATCTATGTTCGCCATGAAATTGTCCATAATACCCATGTAGTGGAAGGTCTTAAACAAAAAGGCGCGATATTCATTGAGGAACTAGACGAGGTTCCGGACGGCAGCACCCTGATTTTTTCAGCACACGGGGTTTCAAAAACCATTCTGAATGAGGCAAAAAAACGGGGCTTCAGGGTATTTGATGCCACCTGTCCTCTCGTCACCAAAGTGCACATGGAAGTCGCCATGATGCGACAGGAAGAACGGGAAATCCTGGTCATCGGGCATGGCGGCCACCCTGAAGTGGAAGGCACCATGGGCCAATCCGATACCGGCATGTACCTGGTGGAAAACGTTGAGGATATCAGCAAACTGGAAGTCAGCCATCCGGATCGGCTCGCCTATGTCTCGCAAACAACCCTTTCCGTTGATGATACAACCGACATCATTGCGGCGATGAAGGCGCGTTTTCCTGCCATTATCGAGCCCCAGAAAGCCGACATCTGCTATGCCACAACCAACCGCCAGGAAGCCGTCAAGCAACTGGCTGAAGTCGCTACCCTGATCATCGTAGTCGGCAGCCCCAGCAGTTCAAACTCGAACCGGTTAAGGGAAGTCGCAAGAAAAAAAGGCGTGGCTGCCTACATGGTGGACAATGCCGCCGAAATTGATCCGCTGTGGCTTGAAGGGCATACCGCTATCGGTGTCACAGCCGGAGCATCCGCGCCGGAAATTCTTGTCCGGGAAGTCGTTGAAAAACTCCAGCGCCACGGCGTCACGACCATAGAAGAGCTTAATGGCATTACGGAAAACCTGTCTTTTCCGGTACCACGCGGACTAGGAAGACGATAGGGGTTATTAACCATCCCCAAGTTTTTGCGCCAGCATCGCCGAAACGCCCTTCAATGCGACAAAGGTATCAAGGATGACATAGACGGGAACCGGAGACAGGTAGGATGCAAAACGGCCCTTTTCCTCAAAACGCTGCCGGAATCCCGACGTAAAAAACCGTTCGCCCAGCCTCGGCACAATACCGCCCCCGATATAAATGCCTCCCCGCGCACCCAGCGTCAGGGCCAGATTACCTGCTACCGTACCCAGCATCTGGCAAAAAGTTTCCACCACCTCCTCACACCAGTAACACTCTCCCGAAAGGGCTCTTGCCGTGATATCGGCTGCCCGGAGAGGAGAAGCCTCCTTTCCCCGGCTTTCCATAATCAGGCGGTAAATCAGTTCCAGCCCCATCCCGGACAGGAAACGCTCGGCCGACACATGGGGATGCTGTTTTTTGGCAAGACTCAAAAGCACTATTTCCCGCTCACTGAAGGGCGAAAAAGTGGTATGCCCCCCTTCCGTCTCAAGCGGAATCCAGGCCCCGTTATATGGCACCAGGCCGGAAACCCCCAGCCCCGTTCCTGCGCCCAGAAGACCGATCGGCTGGTTTGCGACCGGAGAAACCCCGCCGCACTGCCTGACCGCGTCAGGGGAGAGAAATGGCAGTGCCATTGCCAGTGCCGTAAAATCATTGATGAACAAAAGGGTCTCAAAACCCGATTTCCTGCGGACATCCTCAATGGAAAAGGCCCATTCCGAATTGGTCATCCTGATCCTGTCCCCGGTGACGGGATTGGCAATGGCCATCGCCGCGTGCCTTATCCGCTTCGCGCCGGAATCAATCGCTTCGGGTTCCGACAGGAATTTTTCCAGGGCGTCTTCCAGGCCAGGAAAGGCTCGGTTCGGATAAATCGACATCGCCTCAATGCAGCCGGGCGCTGTTTCAATGGCAAAACGGGCATTCGTGCCGCCAATATCGGCCAGCAAGCGGGGAAAACGGTCAGTCACACCTGTCATATCCATTCCTGTTCGGGGTCAAAATCCGGGATGAATCAATGATAACGTATCATCGGGTGCTTTAAAAACAGGCCTTATGTTAAAATTTCCAAGCGGTTGAAGCTAACTTTTCAGTGAAAGAGAACAATGGCAGGTCATAGTAAATGGGCAAACATCAAGCATAAGAAGGCGGCTGCCGATGCAAAGCGCGGCAAAATCTGGACCCGGATCATCAAGGAAGTCACCGTAGCGGCCCGGATGGGTGGCGGTGACCCAAATGCCAATCCACGATTACGTATTGCGGTGGACAAGGCAACAGAAGCCAACATGCCAAAGGAAAATATCAACCGGGCCATCGCACGGGGCAGCGGCAATCTGGAAGGCGTCAATTACGAAGAAATCCGCTATGAAGGATACGGCATTAACGGCGCAGCCATCATTGTTGACTGCATGACGGACAACCGGGTCAGAACCGTTGCCGACGTGCGCCACGCTTTCAACAAGTTTGGCGGCAACATGGGCACAGAAGGATCGGTTGCCTTCCTTTTCAAACATTGCGGACAATTCTTCTTTGCGCCCGGAACGGATGAGGATACACTCATGGAAGCCGCGCTTGAAGCAGGCGCTGAAGACGTGATTACGGACGACGAAGGCGGCATCGAAGTCCTTTGCGCCCCGGTCAATTTCACACAGGTGAAAGAAGCACTGGAAAGCGCCGGTTTCAAACCGGAGTCAGCCGAAATTATCATGCGGCCTGAAACGGAAAACGAATTTGCCGGAGATGATGGCATCAGGATGCAAAAACTCCTTGATGCGCTTGAAAACCTTGACGACGTGCAAGATGTGTATACCAATGCCGTCATTGAGAACGAATAAACCTTTTTCCTTTTTGAGACAGAAAAACCGATGAAAATTCTGCTGATTGGTTCTGGTGGCCGCGAGCATGCCCTGGCCTGGAAACTTGCACAATCCGGACGAACCCAGGTCGTGTTTGTCGCTCCCGGCAATGGTGGAACAGCGCGTCATCCCGACATGGTCAATATCGACATTACCAGCCCGGAAAAGCTGGTTGATTTTGCCCGGCAGGAAGACATCGGTTTAACGGTAGTCGGCCCGGAAGCCCCTTTGGCGGCAGGCATTGTGAACACCTTCCGCGCTGCCGGCCTGAAGATCTTCGGCCCTACCAAAGAAGCGGCACAACTTGAAAGCTCGAAGGATTTTGCCAAAGCCTTCATGAAACGCCACGGCATCCCGACAGCCGATTACCAGACCTTTACGGATGCGGCAAAAGCGCACCAGTATATTCGCGAAAAAGGCGCCCCGATTGTCGTCAAGGCCGATGGCCTCGCGGCAGGAAAAGGCGTCATCGTTGCCATGACAGCAGATGAGGCCCATCAGGCTGTCGACATGATGCTCTCTGACAACCTGTTCGGCAATGCGGGCGCACGGGTCGTCATTGAAGAATTCCTGGAAGGCGAAGAAGCCAGCTTCATCGTACTTGTGGATGGCAAAAATATCCTGCCACTGGCTACCAGCCAGGATCACAAACGCCTGAAAGACCAGGATCAGGGGCCCAATACCGGAGGAATGGGCGCTTACTCTCCAGCCCCGGTCATCACACCGGCACTGCATGCCCGCATTTTGCGTGAAATCATTTTGCCAACCGTCAACGGCATGGCCGAAGACGGCATCATCTATACCGGTTTCCTGTATGCCGGGGTCATGATTGACAAGGAAGGCAATCCCAAAACGCTCGAATTCAATTGCCGGATGGGTGACCCGGAAACCCAGCCCATCATGGCCCGCCTGAAAAGCGACCTTCTCCATGTCCTGGAACATGCCGTCAACGGAACCCTCAACCAGCTTGAATTGCAGTGGGATCGCCGCACCGCTTTGGGGGTCGTCCTTGCATCGGAAGGCTACCCGGATACGCTTGCAACAGGCCGCGAAATCACTGGTATTCCCAGGGAAAATGAAGATTGCGTTGTCTTTCAGGCTGGAACGCAATTGGTGCAGGATCATCTCGTCACATCCGGCGGCCGGGTGCTTTGCGTGGTCGGCCTGGCAGACACCATGCGCATGGCGCAGAAAATCGCTTATGACGCCATTGATAACATCCGCTTTGACGGCATGCAATACCGCAAGGACATTGGCTGGCGCGCCATCAAAGTACCGGCGGTGATAAAAAGCAAATAAGACAGGAAACCCTGATTAACGGTTTCAGGGAGCAGTGGAGGTTTTTTGTCAGCTAAATGCATCGTGCTTTTCGGGGGCAGTTTCGATCCGGTTCATGCGGGACATGTTGCGATAGCGCATTACTTTTGCAACCGGTTTCACACCACGCAGCTTCGCCTTGTTCCTGCCGGAAACCCGTGGCAAAAACCGCCCCTTGATACGCGCGCAGAGCAGCGCGCCGACATGCTGCGGCTGGCATTTGAATCCAGCCCGTTGTCTGTCGTTATCGACATGCAGGAAACCGCGCATGCCGGCCCGAGTTACACCGTCGATACGCTCAAAGCCATCCGCGAAGAAGTCGGGAACGTGGCTTCCCTTGTTCTGGTTATCGGATCGGACCAGTTGGTCAACCTGAATACCTGGCATGAATGGAAGCAGCTTTTTGACCTTGCCCATATTGCGGTGGCACGGCGATCAGAATCTGCCATCGCTTCATCTTCCGTTCCGGCAGACGTGCGCGAGATTTTTTTCAGTCGGCTGGCGTCACCGGAAGAAATCAGGAGCACGCCCCACGGCCTGACTTATCTTGCCGAAAACCCGCTCATGGCTGTTTCTTCAACAGAAATCAGAAAAAACATTTCGCATTCAGGCGCATATCATTCGCTGGTACCGCCTGAAGTGCTAGACTATATCGTGAAAAATAATCTTTACAGGGATTAAATGGATATCAAGACACTGCAGACCGTCATCATTGAGGCGCTTGAAGACGTCAAAGCTGCCGACATCGCCTTATTTGACACCACCAAACTGACCGGCATGTTTGATCGTCTGGTCATTGCATCCGGCACATCCAATCGCCAGACAAAAGCACTGGCTGCATCTGTTCGCGACAAGGTGCGCGCCGCTGGCGGCATGGTTGTCGGCATGGAGGGCGAAGAAGCCGGTGAATGGGTTCTCGTTGATCTGGGCGATATCGTCGTCCATATCATGCAACCGCCAATCCGGGCGTATTACCGGCTTGAAGAAATATGGGGCGGGAAAAAAATCGACCTGGAAAAAGCGAAGAAAACCATCAAACCCAAAGCCATCAAAAGCAAAACCGCCACAACCAAACCGGCAGAAAAAACGGCTGTGGTGAAAAAGCGCACGACATCGGCAAAAAAAGAAACGGGTAGCACAACCGCAAAGCCAAAGGCTGTGAAAAAAACAGCCGCTGCATCACCCAAACCGGCGTCTCCCCGTAAAAAAACAACTGACAAACCTTCCGCCGCCCCCAAAAAAACGGGAACCAGGAAAAAAACCGCTGAGTAACCTTTTTCATGCAGTTGTTCATTATTGCTGTCGGAAACAAAATGCCGGGCTGGGTCGAAGAGGGATACAGGGAATATGCCAAGCGCATGCCTGTGGAATGCAAACTCGATCTGAAGGAAATCCGGCCTGCTGACCGTTCTTCAAACCGGTCGGCTGAATCTGTCATGGCCATTGAGCAAACGCGGATCAAGGCTGCGCTGCCGAAAAATGCCCGCGTCATCGCGCTTGATGAGCGTGGAAAAAACGTCACAACGATGCAACTGGCCCAGGAACTCGAAAAATGGCAGCAGGAAGGACGTGATATTGCTTTCGTTATCGGGGGCGCAGATGGTCTGGACAGCGAATTCAAAAAAGATGCCGATGACCTCTTTCGCCTCTCCAATCTGACCCTGCCCCACGGCATGGTACGCGTACTGCTTGCCGAGCAGTTGTATCGTGCCTGGTCCATCACAAAAAACCACCCTTACCACAGGAGTTGATTCAAACATGCGGCAACCGGAAAAGAAAATTTACCTTGCATCAAAAAGCCCTCGCCGCCGAGAGTTATTGCGCCAGATTGGCGTTGATTTTGAGCTTTTGCTGCTGCGCTCAAAAGACACGAAAAATGCGGATGCTATTAATGAAGAGGTTCTGTCGGGCGAACTGCCGCATGATTACGTGAAGCGCATTTCCAGGGAAAAAGCGGATTTTGCCTGGCACTCCCTGAAAGAACGCCGCCTCCTTCTGCGGCCGATCCTGACAGCCGATACGAGCGTTGTCCTCGACAATAAAATACTGGGAAAACCGGAAGATAAAAAAGAAGCCGCCGCCATGCTGCGCGAACTTTCCGGCAAGACCCACAAAGTCCTTACCTGCGTAACCGTCAGGAAAGAAGATCTGTTGCTGCAGGAAGTGCAGGAGTCCGAAGTGACCTTTTCTGTGCTGGCAGACGACATCATCGACCACTATTGCGACACGCTGGAGCCTTATGACAAGGCCGGTGCCTACGGCATACAGGGCCTGGCTGCCAAATTCATTACCAATATCTCCGGCAGCTACTCCGGCATTGTCGGCCTGCCGCTCTATGAAACCACCAAACTGTTACGGGAAGCGGGTGTTGATATCCCATGACTGAAGACATCCTGATCAATATCACCCCACAGGAAACGCGCATTGCCGTTGTCGCACACGGCTCCACGCAGGAACTTCATATTGAAAGAACCCAGACGCGCGGACTCGCTGGCGATGTCTATCTTGGCAAGGTGGTACGCGTCTTGCCGGGCATGCAGTCCGCCTTTGTCGATATCGGCCTGGAACGCGCCGCCTTTCTTCATATTGCCGATATCTGGGATGCCCACCATAACGATGGCTCTCCCGAAAAGCCGATCCCGATTGAAAAAATGCTTTCTGATGGCCAGTCCGTCATGGTTCGGGTCATCAAGGATCCGCTGGGAACAAAAGGCGCCAGACTTTCCACGCAAATCTCCATTGCCGGACGCATGCTGGTTTACCTGCCGCAGGAAGCCCATATCGGCATTTCCCAGCGTATCCAGGACGAAACCGGACGCGAGCTTTTGCGAAACCGGGTGCAAAACATGCTCCCGGAAGACGAAAAGGGCGGCTATATTGTGCGGACAATAGCTGAAATCGCCTCGGATGGCGATCTGAAAAACGATATCGATTTCCTGCGCAAACTCTGGGGCGCCATCAAGGATACTGCCTACAAAAGCCCTGCACCCTGCCTTTTATACCAGGATCTAAGCCTTGCCCAGCGGGTCTTTCGCGACTTTGTTCACGAGAGAACCAGCAGCATCCAGATTGATTCCCATGAGGACTATCTCCACCTTCGCGAATTTGCCAGCAACTATACGCCGGACATACTGGAACGCCTGACCTACTATGAAGGCGAACGCCCTTTGTTTGATCTGTTCGGCGTCGAAGATGAAATACAACTGGCGCTGGCAAAACGGGTTGACCTGAAATCAGGCGGTTACCTGATCATCGACCAGACCGAAGCCATGACCACCATCGATGTGAACACGGGCGGTTTCGTTGGCGGACGCAATTTTGACGATACGATTTTTAAAACCAACCTGGAAGCCGCCCACGCCATTGCCCGGCAGCTTCGTCTTCGCAACCTGGGCGGTATTATCATCCTGGACTTCATTGACATGGAAAACCAGGAACACCGCCATGCCGTGCTGGAAGAATTGAAAAAAACCCTGGCAAACGACCGGACAAAAGTCTCTGTCAGCGATTTTTCCACGCTGGGGCTTGTTGAGATGACCCGAAAGCGAACCCGCGAATCACTGGCACACATTCTTTGCGAATCCTGTCCGGTATGCCAGGGACGGGGGCAAGTCAAAACGCCTCGAACGGTCTGCTACGAAATCATGCGGGATATCCAGAATGAAGCCAAGCGCTTCAGCCCCCGGGAGTTTCGCATACTGGCCTCCCAGGTGGTGATCGACATGTTCCTGGAAGAAGAATCCCAGTACCTCGCCACCCTTGGCGACACCATTGGCAAATCCATTTCCCTACAGGTAGAAAACACCTTCCAGCAGGATCAGTACGACGTCATTTTGATGTAAACCGCTGGTCTTTTGACAGATACAGGCGTCTTTGCTTTAACCCCGTGTCATAAAACTCAACTGCGGCATGTTCCCGTAAAAGCAACGCTTCCGGCACATCCGGAAGCTTGTCCGACGTACCTCTCGTGTAGGCAACCGGTTTTTCTCCGTTTTTCGCTTCAAATATCACCTCATTTCCCTCAATGCCGTATATGCCGGCATTGGTTTTCACCACAACCGTTCGCGGCCCCGGCTTGAATACAGAACGGCCAAGCGGAATCAGGTGATCGGAGGAAATTCCCAGAAAATCAAGGATGGAAGGCAAAATATCAATCTGCTGCACAGGCTGCGCCGTATCCACTTTCGGCCATTCTATGGACGGATGGAAATAAATAATGGGAATGCGCCATTCGCCAAGCGGGTCTTTTTTGTAATTATCCAGATGCACATGCGTGCCATGATCAGCCGTGACAATAAAAAGCGTATCCTTGTACCAGGGCCTGTCTTTCGCCGTATCGAAGAAATGTTGCAGGGCAATATCCGCATACGCCTGGGATCGCAGCACCGGTATGGGCCCCTCAGGCAGCCGGTTCTTGTATTGCTCCGGTACGTTGAAGGGAAAATGCGCTGTCAGCGAAAAAACGCCGACAGCAAACGGCTTGCCCTCTTCATGCATCTGATCCAGCTTGTCCGCCACATACTGGAAATACGGCTCGTCAAAGACCCCCCACGAGGTATCCATGTCTGCCTGATTGGGATAGTCCTCTTTGGAAAAATGTTTCTGGAACCCGGCCCTGACCGCAAATTTATCCAAAAACATGGTTCCCTTTTTTCCGCCGTGGAAAAAAGCCGTGGTATACCCCTGCTCCGAAAGAATGCTCCCCAACCCGTCAAATTCCGCGTTGGCGTAAGAAGAAACAAGGAAAGGATCGGCGCCCAGCGCCGGGATGCCGCCCAAAACAGCCGGAATTCCTTCAATCGAGCGGTTCGCATTGGCATAGGCTTCGTGGAAAAAAAGCGATTTTCCGGCCAGCCCGTCAATAAACGGGGTAAACCCTTTCTGCCCATTGACACGCCCCATGTGATCCTGCGAAAGACTCTCCATCATGAAGATCACCACATTCTGCGGCTTGCGCGGGCGATGTCCGTCCATGACAGAGGCCACTTCAAGCGAACCATTCAGGTAAGGCAGCAATTTTTGGGTATCGCCAAAATAACTTCTGGAAACAACTGACGCCGTGCCAATCTCCTTGATAAAGGTAAAAGGCGTATTTAACGCCCAGTTCCCCAGCAGTAAATCCGGATAAGTATCGACAATCCGCAGGGGTTTGGAATTTTTGATGCCCCCTCTGATGCCGACAACCAGGCAAGCGATGATAAAAAGAAAGGCTAACACCCAGTACAGCGAAAAACGCCGTACTTCGTCTTCACTTTCCACTGTGGCTTTTTTTGCGATCCGCCAAAGGCAATATGCCCAGCCACACCAGAAGAAAAAAGCAGTCGTCATCAGGATGGCATAACTTCCCATCATGTCGGAAAAGGAAAAACTGCCCTCCCGGAAAAGAAAAAGCGTGCTGGCAGTCATTCTGGCTTTGACAAAGCGAACCAGCTCAATATCGACCCACCCCATCGCAAAAAGCGGGGCTGCCGTCAAAAACAGGATACCGGCAGCCAGGTACCACCGCCTTTTACCAAGAATCTTTGGCAAGGGAAGCATAATCAGCAGTGCTGGCACCGCCATGAGATAGGCCAGCGCGGATGCGTCAAAACGCAGCCCCAGAAAAAAAGCCTGTCGGATTTCCCGCCACGCGTAATCCGCAAAATCCCGCCGATTCCACCAGAAATCGAACAGACGCATCAACAAAAACATGGCTCCGGTGACGGCAGTCATCAGGCCAAGTCGATAGACATCAAAGCGGAGGGAGCGACGCATGAAAACAAATACGGGTAAAAAAAGTGATTATAACGTCATTCCCGATGCAGGACTTCCACCGTTTTTCCTGAAAACCCGTTCTGTTTCATGCAACCTTTTGTTTTATAATGGCACGCTGATGATTTTATAAAATGCCGTTAAAACCGGCCAACCTGCTTATTCAATATTCACCAAAATGCGCTCACCAGTCAAAATTACCGTCGTCGGCATGGGGTTTGTTGGGTTGTCCAACGCCATTCTTCTGGCACAGAAAAATGAAGTCACCGTTCTGGATGTCATTCCCGAAAAAATCGAGATGCTCAACCAGCGCCAATCGTCAATCGTTGATGCCGAAATTGAGGATTACCTCAAAAACAAGGCACTCAACCTTCGTGCGACACTCGACAAGGAAGATGCCTACAGGAATGCGGACTATGTCATCATTGCCACTCCGACAGACTATAATCCGGACACCAACCACTTTGATACCCGTTCGGTCGAAAGCGTCATACGGGATGCCATGCATTTTTGTCCTGATGCGCTGATTGTCATCAAATCAACCATACCGGTGGGATATACTGCGAAAATTCGCGCTGAACTGAAATGCGACAACCTGATCTTTTCACCGGAATTCCTCCGCGAAGGCCGGGCACTTTACGACAACCTTCACCCCTCCCGCATTGTCGTCGGTGAGCGCTCGGCACGTGCCGAAGCCTTTGCCGATCTGCTCAAGGAAGGCGCACTGGACAAGGATATCCCGGTCATCCTGACGGAGTCAGTTGAGGCAGAAGCCATCAAGCTTTTTGCAAACACCTATCTTGCCATGCGCGTGGCTTATTTCAATGAACTGGATACCTATGCCGCCTCCCTGGGCGTTGACTCCCGGCAGATCATTGAGGGTGTTACGCTCGATCCCCGAATCGGCAACCACTATAATAATCCTTCATTCGGTTATGGCGGTTACTGCCTGCCAAAGGATACCAAGCAACTCCTGGCCAACTACGACCAGGTTCCCCAGAACCTGATCCAGGCCATTATTGAATCCAACCGGACACGCAAGGACTTTATCGCCGACAGCATTGTCAGGCAAAAGCCGGGCGTTGTCGGTATTTACCGCCTGGTCATGAAAGCCGGATCAGACAATTTCCGCTCTTCCAGCATCCAGGGCATCATGAAACGCGTCAAGGCAAAGGGAATCGAAGTAATCGTTTACGAGCCGGTGATGCAGGAACCGCATTTCTTCAATTCCCGTGTTGTCAATGACCTGGACGCTTTCAAGCGGGAAGCAGACATCATCGTCGCCAACCGCGTGACAGACGACATCCGTGATGTGGAGCACAAGGTCTACAGCCGGGATCTTTTTGGCGATAACTGACACCCTCCCAAGCAACCGGAAAGCCTGTGAACAAGGTACTGATAGTCCGAGCATCCGCCATAGGCGACATCGTGTTTGCCTCACCTTTTGCCGAGGCTGTCAAAAAAACCTACCCCAATGCACAGATTTCTTGGCTCATGGAAAGCGGGAACGAAACGCTCATGTCGGATTCTCCTTATGTGGATGAATGTATTGTCATGCCCACCGCCGAGTGGAAATCGCTGTGGAAAAACGGAAAAAAGCGGGAAGCCATCAAAAAAGTCCGGGCTTTTGGCGCCGAGCTGAAAAAACGGCACTTTGACGTCGCCATTGACCTGCAGGGACTCCTCAAAAGCGGCATTTTCACCTGGATGAGCTCAGCCCCCGTCCGTATCGGCCTGGGCTCCAGGGAAGGCAGCCAATGGCTGATGAGCAAAGTCATTCCGCGAGGCGGAGAACCCCGCCTGATCAGTTCGGAATACCGATATCTGGCCGAACAGCTTGGCCTGAATTACAGCCACTTTACCCCAACGCTTTCTCTCAATCCCGCATCTGAAAAACAGGCACTGGAAAAACTGGCCGCACAGGGGTTGCATCCAGGCAACTACATCGTCTTTGCCGCTTTCACCACAAGACCCCAGAAACACTGGTTTGCTGACGCATGGCAAAGCCTTGCCCCCATGATCAGGGAGAGAACCGGAAAAATACCCGTTCTGCTGGGGGGCCCATCAGACAAAACAGCGGCTCAAACCATCCAGTCCGGTACGCCGGACATCGTCAGCCTGGTTGGCGAAACCCGGCTGCCTGAAGCCGTTGCTGTCGTCCGGCACGCTGCCGCACTGGTTGGCGTTGATACCGGGCTGACCCACATGGGCATTGCCTTTGATATCCCGACCGTTGCCCTCTTTGGCTCAACCTGCCCTTATACCCATACCACGCGGGAAAACGCCAAAGTCATCTGGCTTGGCCTTCCCTGCTCTCCCTGCCGGAGAAAACCAACCTGTCATGGCAGATTTGAATGCCTGCGTCACATCACGCCGGAAAAGGTCATGACGGAACTGGAATCGGTATTGAAAAACGGATCATGAAGATACTTCACGTCGAATCCGGCAAGCATTTTTATGGCGGCGCCCGCCAGGTCGCCTATATCATCAAAGGCCTGTCTGAACTGGGCGTTGATAACATTCTCGCCTGCCCCGCTGGCGCTGATATTGCCCGGGAAGTATCCCCATACGCACAGGTATGTGAAATGTCCATGAAAGGCGATGCGGACATTGGCCTTGTCAGCCGTCTGACGGCCATCATACGAAGCGAGCGCCCTGACATTATCCACCTGCATAGCCGCAGGGGTGCCGACCTTTGGGGCAGCATTGCCGCAAAACTGACAAAGACGCCATGCATCCTTTCAAGAAGAGTGGACAATCCTGAATCGCGGCTGGCTGTAACCCTGAAATACCGGCTTTACGACCATGTGATAACCATCTCGGAAGCCATTCGCCAGGTTCTCCTCTCAGAAGGCGTTTCCCCTGAAAAAGTCACCTGTGTCCGCAGCGCGGTGGATGCCACGCCCTATCTCCAGCCCGTCAGCCGCCAGGCAATGCAAAACGAATTCGGCCTGCCTGAAAACGCCCTGGTCATCGGGATTGTCGCGCAGCTTATTCCCAGGAAAGGACATGGTTACCTGATTGATGCCGTTGAAACACTCGCCAGCGAATACCCCCATATCCGGGTTCTCTGTTTCGGGCAGGGGCCAATTCGGTCGCAACTTGAATCTGCCGTTTTGCAAAGACGGCTTTCTGATATCATCCACTTCACCGGTTTCAGGACAGATCTTCCGAAATGGCTTGGCGGACTGGATATTCTGGCACATCCGGCAGATATGGAAGGACTCGGCGTATCCCTGCTGCAGGCTTCAGCTGCTGCGGTTCCGATCGTCACCACACGGGCCGGAGGATTGCCGGAGGCGGTTCAGGAGGGGGTAACAGGTATCCTGATAGAACCGGGTGATACACACGCCTTGACGGTGGCGCTGAAGCAGTTGATAGAAAATATCGATCTGAGAAAACAACTTGGCGCGGCAGGCAGAAAGCGTATAATGTCTGACTTCTCCGTAGAAGCCATGACGAAAGGCAATCTGGACGTCTACAGGAAAGTCCTTAGTGAGACTAAAAAATGAATAACTCGTCAAAAACAGGCTGGTTTTATCACCCCTTCTTTGCGCCCGTCTTTATTATCATCATGGGCATCATTCCACTGGCAAACTGGTTTTTACTGGAGCGTGATACC
This sequence comes from Oxalobacter sp., assembly GCA_031556215.1. Lineage (GTDB taxonomy): Bacteria > Pseudomonadota > Gammaproteobacteria > Burkholderiales > Burkholderiaceae_D > Oxalobacter. Next base: position 29,083 of record JAVBTJ010000085.1, on the reverse strand, counting down.
GCCATCTGGATGACCCAGGTCTGGGACGACTATCTCACGCCTCCCCTGTATGTCCTGGCCCTCATTGTGCTTTATATCTTCAAACCCAAAGACAACACCCCAAAGCAAAACTTCAATTTCTTCCTCTTTGAATTTATCACCCTGGGCATGTTGCTACGTGAACTCGGCATACAACACTGGCTGACGCAAACAGACAGCACCGCCATCAAAATCAAATTTTTCCTGAATCCCAATAATCCGATCCATGAAAAAATCATCACCGGGCTTTTCCTGTTGATGTGGGTAGTCATTGCCATCTACCTGTTCAGGCGTTACACCGTGTTTCTCTTCAGGGAATTTTTCAGACTGAATGCCACCGTATGGACCATTGGCACCACCTGTATGCTCGTTGTTTTCGTCAAGTTTGTTGACCGCTATGCAGACAACTACCAGCGTTTTACCGGCGTTCCTGTCAGTCAATTCTGGGATACGGGCCTTTCTTCGTTTGAGGAAATTTACGAAGCCTTCCTCCCGGTTTTGATCATGATTGCCGCTATCCAGTTTTCCCGGCTCAAAATCCGGCTGAACAAGGACTGAGCCTACCTGTAGCCGTCCGGGTTATTGCTCTGCCAGCGCCAGGCATCCTCGCACATCCGGTCAATATCATATTTTGCCTGCCATCCCAGCAGCGTTTCTGCCAGGGCAGGATCTGCATAACACTCGGCTATATCGCCCGGACGCCGTGAAATAATCTGGTAAGGAACAGGCTTGCCTGACGCCTTTTCAAAAGCACGGATCATTTCCAGCACACTGTACGGGCGCCCCGTTCCCACGTTGGCAGTAATAAAAACCTGCTTTTCCTTCATCAGCTTGTCCAGTGCCGCCAGATGGGCTGAGGCCAGGTCTTCCACGTGAATATAATCACGCACGCCGGTTCCATCCGGCGTGGGATAATCATTGCCGAAAACAGACAGCTTTTCCCGCTTGCCGACAGCCACCTGTGCGACAAACGGCATCAGGTTGTTGGGAATGCCTGTCGGGTCTTCCCCCATCAATCCGGATTCATGCGCCCCTACTGGATTAAAGTACCTTAAAAGCGCGACATTCCACAATGGCTGCGCCTTTTTGGCATCCCGCAGGATATCTTCAACCATCAGCTTGGTGCGGCCATAAACATTGATCGGGGAAACCGGCGTCTCCTCATCAAAACGGGCATAACCGGGATCGCCATAAACGGTGGCTGAAGAAGAAAAAATCAGCGTATAGACCCCTGCCTGCACCATTTCCTGAAACAGAGTCACACTGCCTGAAACATTATTTTCATAATAGCGAAAAGGCTGTTCTTCGCCTTCTCCGACTGCTTTCAAGCCGGCAAAATGAATAACCGCGCTGATGGGATACTCGCGAAAGAGCTTTTGCAATATCGGCCTATCCCGAACATCGCCCTCAATAAAAACCGGGCGTTTTCCGCAAACCTGCTCCATGCGATCCAGCACATGGCGACTGCTGTTGCTTAAATTATCCAGCACAATAACCTGGTTCCCGCGCTGCATCAACTGGACAACCGTATGGGAGCCAATATAGCCCGTGCCGCCAGTAACAAGAATAGACGCTGTCATTTCAACACCCTGCCGATATCACTTCAGAAAATTATTGTAAGCCTGAAAGCCTTTGATAAACCTGCTCGGTCTGCTCCAGCATATGCTCAATGGTAAACTCTTTTTCATAACGCTGCCTGGCCTGAAACCCCAATTGGCCAGACAGAGCCTTGTCAAAAGACAGTTTTTGTATGGCATCGGCAAAAGCCGGTTTGTCCCCCAATGGCACCAGAATGCCTGTCCTGCCATCCAGCACACCTTCCGGAATACCACCCACATTCATGCCGACAACCGGCAGACCCGCCGCAGCGGCTTCGACCAGTGCCAATGAAAACGCTTCGCGTCGTGACGGCGCGGCATACAAGTCAAATGCTGGCAAAATACGCTGAACATCATTGCGGTATCCCAGGAAATGGATACGGGGATGTGTATCGGCCATGGCAAGCACCTCATGCCCAAAATCCGTGCCGGTATCCCCCAGGAAATAGATATGCACATTTTCAGGGCACTGCCTGCCTATTTCGACGAGCAGATCCTGCCCCTTGTCCCGGTGAAAACGTCCGGCAAGCACAACCGCAAACTGTTCTTCCGGTATATTCAGTTCCTGCCGCAAAAGCACCCGTTCTCCCCGTATGACATCAGGCACGCCGTTATAGACGCGCGTAATGATCTCGCGGGGATAATGATGCTTCACCAGATTTTCCGCTACGGCATCCGCAACGGCAATCAGGTGCTGATGTCGGCGCATATGCTTGCTTGACGAGGTGGAATGAACCGTACTGACCGGTATGGCATCTGTTCCGATCGTGGCTATCCCGACATACTGGGATGGGCGTACCTGGTGTGCATGCACAATGTCCGCCCTCCAGGACTGGATCAGGCGATGCAGTTTCCAGTAGGAAAACAAGTCCACCACCCCCCGCATCGGCACACATTCCATCGGCAACTGGCGAGCAGCACATTGGGCGCTGATCCAGGAACCCGCCGGCCCGACAACCAGGACATCGTGCCCCCTGTCGCGCAGCCCAAGGGACAAGGACAGCACATGGTTTTCAGCACCCCCGAATGTCATACTGCGGATAACCTGAATAATGCGCATCAGCAGGACACATTCCCGGTCAGGTTATCGGCACTGGCTTTCGGCACGCTTTTTTTGTGGTTTTTCCCGAGATAGCCGGGAAGGGTATCCCCATAGTAAATAGCTTTACGCGGTATTTCAAAAGGATTTTTCGTATAATTCGCCGCGCAGGTTAACCCTGAACGATATCCTGCCTCAGCAACCATAGCAGCCGCCTGTGCATAGTTCCTTTTTCCGATACGACAAAAACCACAGCTCAGCACTGTCATGGCCTGCCGGAAAATAAGTCGCATATATTCCTTTATGTGAAAGAAAAGAGAAACAACGCATAGCTCGTGTGCCGGAGGCTCCTGAAAATGAGTCTCTCTTATCGCCATTTCTGTAAATTCAAACAGCGATATTTAAAACCCTCAATAAAAAATGCCCTATTTTTCAAAACTGCTTTTCTGTGGAAAGTAATTTTCCAGAAATTGCCTTGCCTTTGTTCGCCTTTCATCTGTCGTATCCTCAACATCATTGATACAAAAAAGAAGATAAGGTTTTTTTAACAATTTTTTCAGATTTCGCTCATAACGCCTTGAAAGATGCACCACCCTGAATTTTCGGAAGATTCTTTCAATAATATTCCGGTTGCCATAAACAAGCTTTCGCCTGCCAAGCAAGTGATCGTATGCGCCGATCACAAACCGTCGAAGATCATGTCCTGACCTGAAGCGGTTTTCACAACATTGTTCGACCTCTTCCGCAAAAACAACCCGCGCCTCTTCGACGAAGGATTTCCGGTACGGATCAATCACATGTCCCATTTCATAAACCGGCTTTTTCCCGGTTTTCTTAATAAAGCAATCGATCGTATATCGCTGACTCATACCAAAGAGATTGGTTGAGGGTGTTTCGTATTTCATGACATATTCAATGGGAAAACCTTTTTCATCAAAGAAATCACCCGGTTTGGCATGGTTGCCAAAAAACATATCATCATTGGCTTGCAGATAAAATTCTGAAAGTCCCTTGATTTTATGCAAAAACCAGTCAATCACTGACGAGTTAAAAACCGGCAAATATTTTTCTTCAATAATATCCCTGTGATCGACTATCGTGATTTTAGGGTGATCTGTATCGAGCCACTCGGGTTTCTGGCCATCTGTCACGATATATATATGATTGATCCATGGCGCATATTTTTCAACCGATCTCAATGAAAACCTTAACTCGTCATTATCAAAATAACGCCCCTTGATGAGCGCCTCAGAATGAATCGTTTTATTCTGATATTCAGCCCTTTTTTTCAGCCATTCCGGATCGCCACCATCAACCCATGTATATACAATATCAATTTTCATATAAATAACATTTTTCCGTCACAAAAAACACTTTATCAATTACAAACGCCATATGACGCGCATTTATATTTTCATGTTGATTCATAGTCTTAACGTCATTCAGTTGGATTCTTTTTCACGGGCAAACTGCAAATGATACAGATTGGCATAAGCCCCTTCTTTTTCCAGTAGCTCCCTGTGTGAACCGGTTTCCACAATTTGCCCTTCCGATAAAACAACAATGCGGGAGGCGCCTTCAATCGTGGAAAGCCTGTGCGCTATCACAAAGGTTGTGCGTCCTTTCATTAACTGATCCAGCGCCGCCTGCACTTCCCTTTCCGATTCCGTATCAAGCGCAGATGTCGCCTCATCCAGTATGAGAATCGGCGCATCCTTGTATATGGCCCTGGCAATGGCAAGACGCTGGCGCTGGCCTCCTGAAAGTCTTGACCCATTGTGTCCGATATTGGTTTCCAGTCCGTTTTCAAGTCCGGCAACCACATCGGCAAGATAGGCTGCCTTCATGGCGGCTTCAATTCTGGCCGGATCAGGATGCATGTCGCCATAGGCAATATTGGCGGCAACCGTATCATTGAACAGCACCACATGCTGGCTTACCATGGCCATCTGCTGGCGCAAACTGTACAGTGAAATGTCCTGAAGCGACTGCCCATCAAGCAATATCCGGCCTTCCGTTGGCGCGTAAAATTCCGGTAACAAACTGACCATTGTCGTTTTGCCGCCGCCGGACATCCCGACAAGCGCAATAGTTTCTCCCGGTTCGACAGAAAGATTGATTCCCTTGAGGGCATCCTGCGAAGCCCCAGGATAACGAAAAGACACATCGGCAAAATCAATCTGCCCCCTGGCACGCCCTTCTAAAACCGTGCCGCCTGTCCGCTCGACAGGCGCATCAATCAAGTCAAAAACTGACTCCGCGGCAGCCATTCCGCGTTGCAGGGGCCCATTTACCTCTGCAAGCTGCTTCATCGGAGCCAACAACATCAGCATAGCGGTGATAAAAGAAACAAATCCGCCCACTGTGAGCTGCCCCTGCCGGAACTGGTACAAGGATACGAGAACAATCACCGCTACGGCACAGGCTGTCATCAACTGCGTAAGGGGTACCGTTGATGCAAAGGTCTTTGTGGTACGCATGGTATAGCGCCGGATTTCCTCAATACTTTTGTCGAAGCGTTTTTTTTCAAACGCCTGGGCGTCAAAAATCTTGGTCACGAGTTGCGCGCGGGTGGCTTCTTCCAGCGTCTGGGTCAATTCAGCATTGAGGTTAAGGGAATGCTTGTTCAGTTTCTTGAGACGTCCTCCCGTATGCCTGACCAGAACGGTAATGAGCGGCAATAGGATGAACATGACCAGCGACAGCTTCCAGTCGAGATAAAAAAGCCAGGCCAGCAAGCCCAGCACAGTCAAAAATGAACGAATCATCGAAGTCAGTACATTGGTAACCATACCGATAATCTGCTGCACTTCATACATAACGGTATTCAGTATGCGCCCGATGGAATAAGACTCAAAAAAACCCGCCGACATGCCGAGCATCCGGTTAAACATCTGCTGGCGCAAAACCGTCAGGACACGGGAGGAAACCCACGTCATCATGTATGTGCTTGTAAACGTCGCTGCCCCACGAATGGCAAAAAGGCCAATGACAATGGCCGGAATATACCAGTAAGGAAAATCGGCACCTTCCTTGAAACCATGGTCAATCAGCATCTGGAAGAAAAAGGGAATAACCGGTTCTGCAGCGGCTGTTACCGTCATGGCAAGAAAAGCGACACCCAACCTCGCTACGAAGGGACGATGTAAGGCAAGCAATCGTTTGAGGTAAACAGGCATTAGCATTTTTCAACTTCGTTTGCTTCTGATTTTATTTTGATAAGAAATGCTATAAAAATGGAATAAAAAACAATATAGCAATTTACCAATGTTTTTCTGACAAAGAATGTTTCCGTTAATCCGAATATAAAAAATGCCACACCAAAAACAATCCCGGCATAAGCCATCGATTTACTGGAAAATTCATCAGAACTTAGCCTGATGCAATATATAACTGGCATGATATAAATAACCAATATAGAAAACACCCCAAAAATGCCTTTAACGAGAAGATGATGCAACAACTCGTTATGCATATGATGAAATCCTGCTATATCTTTTGAAACCCGTTCATTTTCAATAAGTTTATTAATTTCATTTTTATAATGGTCACCACCAACGCCAATAAGAATATTTTCAGTTGCAATCAAAACCGAGGCTTTATACATTTCAAACCTAAGGCCTATTGACGTGCCTTTATTACTATTTTCACTATAAAGCTGAATCTCTGACTGAACCTGCTGAACTCTATCAAGCGCACTTGAATAAAAAACAAGCACCCCACAAAGAGCAAAGAAAAATAAAGTTGCTATAGATAGCATCTTTATTTTAATAATACCCATTTTAAAAAATAGCCAACAACAAATAAAACACAAAAAAGGGATGGCGATCCATGCCCCTCTTGTATGAGACAAGAAAGCAACACTCAACCCGCACAAAAATGCCATAAACTTCATGAAGGCAAGCATTTTATTGCCTTTCCAGTCAACTCCCATCAGAGCGAAAGAAAGAAAGCCAATTAAAAGAGCTATATCAGAATAAGGAATGAATTTTATATTTTGAAAAAGATCATTATTCCGACTTTCCCCAAAATCCGTCAAAAAACAAAACCAGATCATGTTTACAATGGCAGCGAAGATCAACCCGAATTGAACATACTTAATATCCTTCGATGAAAGACTTGAGACACCAAAAAGCAAAACGGGAAAAAACAAAAAACGTATTGGAACATCATACAACTTCAGATTCAATCCATTTTTGAATATTTGGGTTATCAATTCAGAAAGAAAAACAAAAACAAATGAAAAAAATAAAGGCCAATATTTTTTTAAAAAGAGAAAAAATGATCGGTTCTTATAAAATTTTTCAGTAAAAATGGCAATAATACTCAATAAAATAAGCAAATAAAAAAATAACTCATTTGCCTTCCATGAATTAATAACAATAACCGGATATAATACAATTACCCCAATAATTGCATACCTCAAAATAGATAGAATATTTTTTCCCGTGCACGGATTAATATTGTTAACGGTCATGATTGTATTTTCAACATTACCTTACAGGCTTCCCAGCATTTTTAAACACTCATCAGATGGAGAAATACGCCAGTTTTTCCCTAAAACAATCTGACATTCACATTCAGCCAGTTTATATTCAAATACCAAATCCACTCCATCAGGCGAAATATAAGGGGCAAGGAATTCTTTGAGTCTCTCAACTGCGATTCCCTCAGGTAAAGTAAAGCTTAAATTCTTATAAAAATGGGTACGCGCACCGGCAATATCCAGCACTTCATCTGCATTCATCCGCAGGCCGCCGGAAAAGCGATCTTCGGAAACCTTGCCGAAAACCAGCAGGAATTCGTCTTCCACCAGACTCTTTTTCCTCTGCTCCAGCAATTCCGAAAAAACCGTGACTTCCAGCGTGCCGCTGCCATCGTCCAGCGTCACGACTGCCATGCGTCCCCGTTGCGACATCTGGTTGCGGATGGCAGAAATAATGCCCGCCACCCATTTGGCATCACGCGATGAATTCAGCGAAGCGATGCGGGTATGCCCGAACTGTCCGGCTTCTTCCGCATAAGCATGAAAAAGATGGCCCGACATGCAAAAACCCAGCGCATCTTTTTCTTCCTGCAATTTCTGCTTTTCTGTCCAGTGGGGGACTTTAACATATTCCACTACCTGCATGACAGCCTCATCACCGCCGAAGAGGCTTCCCTGGTTGGCCGATGCCTCTGCCTGGTCAGCCGCTTCTATCGCCAGCGGGACAGACGCCAGGAGCACCGAGCGGTTCTCGCCAAAGCAATCCATGGCACCTGAACGGATAAGCGAATCAATCGTGCGACGGTTTACCTGCCGCCGGTCTATGCGCATGCAGAAATCAAACAGGTCAACAAAAGGGCCATCCTTTCTGGCGCTGACAATCGCTTCAATAGCGGCCTCGCCGGATCCGCGTACGGCTCCCAGGCCGTAGCGGATGTCCCTGACCGATTGCGCGGTTTCGCCCGCAGACAAAACCGGCTTGAAACGGTATTCCGAAAGATTGATATCCGGCGGCAGCAGCTTCAAACCACAGACATCAAGCGCATCCTCCACCAGGATACGGATCTTGTCCGTATCATCCATTGAGAGCGACAAGTTGGCCGCCATAAAAGCAGCGGGATAATGCGTCTTCAGGTACGCCGTCTGGTAGGCCAAAAGGGCATAGGCGGCGGCATGGGATTTGTTGAAACCATATCCGGCAAACTTTTCCATCAGGTCAAAGATTTCGTCTGCCTTTTCCTCATGCAAATCGTTTTTTGCCGCGCCTTCCCGGAATATCTGCCGGTGTGCCGCCATCTCGTCGGCATCCTTCTTGCCCATTGCGCGGCGCAACAGGTCGGCGCCTCCCAGCGAGTAACCGCCGATAATCTGCGCCATCTGCATAACTTGTTCCTGATAAACCATGATGCCGTAGGTTTCAGAAAGAATTCCTTCTGTTCGCGGATCCGGGTACTCAAAGCGCTCGCCGTGCTTGCGTCGGCAGAAATCCGGTATCAGATCCATCGGCCCGGGACGGTACAGCGCAACAAGCGCGATAATGTCTTCAAAACGATCCGGCTTTGCATCCTTGAGCATGCCCTGCATGCCTCGGCTTTCCAGCTGGAACACCGCTACCGTCTGCGCCTTTGTCAGCAATTCATAGGTTGGCTTGTCCCTGAGCGGAATCGACTCCAGCGTAAACCCGGCCAGCGCCGGATCCAGTTCGCGGATATAGCGAACCGCCAGATCAAGGATGGTCAGTGTCGCCAGGCCCAGAAAGTCGAATTTAACCAGGCCGATTTCCTCGACATCCTTCTTGTCGAAATGGGATACCACCCCCGAATCGTTCCCCTGCGTATACAGGGGGCAAAAATCCGTCAGCTTGCCTGGCGCAATCAGCACGCCGCCTGCATGCATTCCTACATTACGGGTAATGCCTTCTACCTGTTCTGCCAGTTCCAGCAACTGCCGGACTTCCTCCTCATTTTTTTCCCGTTCGGCCAGCAAAGGCTCTTCCTTTTTGGCCTCCGAAATCGTCACCAGTTTTCCTGGCTTGAAAGGAATCAACTTGGAAATGCCATCGCAAAAGTTGTACCCAAGATCAAGCACCCTTCCGACATCGCGCACAGCCGCCTTTGCCGCCATCGTACCAAATGTCGCGATCTGGGAAACCGCGTCTTTCCCGTAACGTTCTTTCACATACTGGATAACCCGATCCCGCCCTTCCTGGCAAAAGTCGATATCAAAGTCGGGCATGGAAACGCGCTCGGGATTCAGAAAGCGCTCAAATAGCAGATTGTAGGCAAGCGGATCCAGGTCGGTAATGGAAAGCGAATAAGCTACCAGTGAACCTGCGCCAGACCCCCTTCCTGGGCCAACAGGCACGCCATTGTTTTTGGCCCACTGGATAAAGTCCGCCACGATGAGGAAGTAACCGGCAAACCCCATGTTGTTGATCGTGCCGGTTTCAAAATTCAGGCGTTCCTCATAACGGGGGCGCGCTGCCTCCCTCTCTGTTTCGGAAGGAAATAACTGGACGAGTCTTTTCTCCAGCCCCTGCCTTGCCTCATAAACCAGAAATTCATCCAGCGTCATGCCTTCCGGCGTCGGGAAATCGGGCAAACGCGGTTTACCCAGTTCCAGCGTCAGGTTACAGCGTTTGGCAATCTCGACTGAATTTTGCAAGGCACCCGGAATATCCTCAAACAGGCTGACCATTTCGGCCTGGGAAAGAAAGCACTGCTGCTCATTGAAACGCCGTGTCCGCCGCTTATTTGAAAGAATCTCACCACCTGAAATGCAGATTCGCGCCTCATGCGCCGTAAATTCGTCAGGTGAAAGAAACTGGACAGGATGGGTTGCCACCACTGGCAACTGCAGTTTGGTCGCCAGCGCAACCGACTGCCTGAGAAGCTGCTCGGCACCGGCCTGCCCTGTCCGTTGTACCTCAATATAAAAACTGTCAGGAAAGATACGGGCCCAGCGCAAGGCATTTTTCTCAGCGATATCAGGGGTGCCCTTGTCAAAAGCCATGCCGATATCGCCGTCCCGAAAGCCCGACAGCGCAATCAGCCCGTTTCCGGCCTCGCTTTGCGCCAAGGCTTCAAGCCATTCGATCCGGATTTCAGCCTTACCCCTGTTCTGGTTTTCCAGCCAGGCCCGTGAAAGCAACTCACACAACTGAAGATAACCATGCTGGTTTTTAACCAGCAGCAAAAGACGGGATGGCTTGTCCTTGTCCTGTTCGTTGGCCACCCACACATCACAGCCGGCAATCGGTTTGACACCTTCTTTTCTGGCCGACTTGTAAAATTTGACCAGTCCGAAAAGATTGGACAGATCCGTCAGCGCCAGCGCGGGCTGCGCATCCTTTGCTGCCGTTTTCACGGCATCATCGATACGAACCAACCCATCGACAATGGAATATTCTGAATGGAGGCGAAGATGGATAAATTGCGGCGACATCATCCCGCTATTTTACCCTGTCCGCCACCAGAACCCATCATAAAGGGAAAGGATTTTTGGAAGAAAACGTTCATCAGGCCCAGCCTTCATCTGCCAGCATGCTACTGGCAGAACCCGCTTTCATACCGTAAAATAGGAACGCCTTCAGTCATACGGAGAAAAGCATGAAGCTGTACACCTCAGCACGAAACGGGTTATCCCGCTGTTTTGTTTCAGGATTATGCCTGCTGTTTGCGTGCTTCCTGCTTCTGCCAAACCAGGCTCTCTCCCAGGAAGACACCTACAAATTCGCACTGACGAACAAAAGCGACGTCAGGGTAACCAAAGTCATTCTGTCGCCTCACGGACTCATCCAGATTCATACCAATGCCAGCCTGGCGCCCGGCGAAAAAGTCGAAATATCCCGACCGGAATGCAAGAAAATGCGGATAGAAATCAAACACAGCAAAGGCAGCTTTTCCTTTCCTTTCACTGATTTTTCCAATGAAAAGAACACTGCCATGTCCCTGTTCGTCCGCAAGGACTCGGTACCTGTCCTGAAATTTGAAGAACGCAAAAGAGGAGATATCACCGGCGATAATTCCGACTGGAATTTTACCCAGGTACTGGGAGCCATCCCTTTTGGGGTAGGAACCACCACCGTGGCGCAGGCACAGGCGCTGGGCGCCAAAGCCAGCAAGAAAAAAAGCGGTCTGGAAACAACGATCTACTGGGATAACCGTCCCTGGAACGTCTCACTTGAATTTTCAGGAGAGGCCCCTGACAGCAAGCTGGTACGCATGGATATGGTTGCAAAAGGCGCGCACGGCAAAACCCCTTCTGTCGTCCACGATTCACTCATGTCTCATGGCTATGTCTACTACAGCATAGGGCAGAAAAAATCGCTGATGGAACTGTACGTCACCGTTCCGCTTGCCCGGGCACTGGAAAAAGCCAATACGAATGGCCGCAACCCGGCTGCTGTTCTGGCGGTACATCCCAATGAAGTGGTCGCACAGTCTTTCCGGGGAAAAGGCACATGGACAGTATCCATGACGCTGGCACCCTATCTGATGAAAAACCAGTAACCGCCCGATAAAACGTCCACCTGGGAACCGCTGATTGACTACTTTTTCAGTACACCGCCCAGAAGCGCCGCTATTTTCTTTTTGGGTGATTTGGCCTGTGCATCAGCACTTTCCGTTACGTCCATCCCTGGTGAAGAAGGCTCATAAGGTTTGTCAAACCACGGATCGTGTTTACCCTTTCGGTCAAGAACCACCGATTTATACGGGCCACGATCTGAACGCCTTCCGGAAGAAGACGTTCCCTTGTCACCCTCACGTTCCCGTTTCCGTTCCGTCGGCCTGTCGGCAAAAGACTTCCGTCCCTCAAAACCCGTCAGTGGCTCAGAAGGCAGCTTTCGCTTGATCAGCTTTTCAATATCGGCAAGAAAACGCTCATCCTTGGCGGAATAAAGCGAAATCGCATCACCCGAAGCGCCCGCGCGCCCCGTCCGTCCAATGCGATGGACATAATCTTCCGCCGAAAAAGGCAAATCATAATTAATCACGCATGGCAACTCGACAATATCCAACCCCCTGGCCGCCACATCGGTCGCTACCAGCGTATCGATTTCGCCTTTTTTAAAAGCTTCCAGCGCCGCCATCCTTTCCGGCTGCGTCTTGTCACCATGAATCGCCGTTGAACGAATCCCCTTCTTCTCAAGCAGACGCGTCAGGCGGGAAGCGCCGATCCGCGTATTCGTGAAAATAAGCACCTGCTTCAGGTTACGGCTCTGGATAATGTGCGCAACCGCCTCGCTCTTGTCCGCTTCATCGACCTGGTAAACCATCTGCGACACCTTGTCGGCCGTTGCATTGCTTCTGGCAACCTCAATCGAAACGGGATTATTCAGGAAACTGCCTGCCAGCTTTTTGATTTCCGGAGAAAAGGTCGCGGAAAACATCAGGTTCTGCCGTTTTTTCGGCAACAGGTTGATAATGCGCTGCAAATCCGGCAAAAACCCCATATCCAGCATACGGTCGGCTTCATCCAGGATCAGGACACTGGTCTGCGACAGGCTCACTGTTTTTTGCTGCACATGATCCAAAAGACGTCCCGGCGTTGCAATCAGGATTTCTACCCCGGCCTGAAGCGCTGCCGTTTGCGATGCCATATCCACACCGCCAAAAACCACCGTTGAGCGCAACCCCGTATAACGCGCATAATTGCGTACATTATCGGCAACCTGATCTGCCAGTTCCCGCGTCGGCGTCAGGATAAGCGCCCGAACAGGGTGGCGCGCCGGAGACATGCTGGTATTGGCCGCAGGAAGCAGCGTCTGGATGACTGGCAACGAAAAACCCGCCGTTTTTCCCGTCCCGGTCTGGGCAGCCCCCATCACATCCTTCCCCTGCAAAATAACAGGAATCGCTTTTTGCTGGATAGGCGTAGGCGAGGTATAACCCTGGTCGCTCAAGGCACGCAGAATCTTTTCGGCCAGGCCAAAATCTTCAAAATGCGGAGCCGAAGCCGCTTCATCGACCATCTTTTGATTATCTGACATAAATAAAATAAGAGTACGACGGCACAGAACAGGCTGCCTGCAGCCGCCCGAAAACATCGGGAATATTCAAGTTTTTTCCAAAAGGGATATTCATTTTACGACACCCTCCATTCATTTGCCTGTATCTGCCTGACACGCTGGCGAATGTCGTCAACAAAAATCAGCTCAGACCAGGTCTGCATGGCTGGCCTGTCGATATACATCTCCAGCCGTTCGATATCGTTCTTTACGGTTTCCAGCTGTTTTTCATCGCCAACCCTTTCCGCCATTTCCCTTTTTTCCGTTGATTGGAGCCGCTTTTCCAGCCTGTGCTTTTCAGCACACAAAACATCCATCATCAACTTCATACCGTTCCCTATCAACGAAACATTGGCAATCGTATGGCTCACTCGAAAAAGACCATATCACACTTTTCATGGCGGGTGCACCGGCATTTGACTCAGAAACAGGGATATGCAGGCGCGAAAAGCAAAAAGATCGGAAGATTCAAAGCCACCTGACCGCGCAAGGCAAGGGTGGAAGTCGAACAATCCACCGAAATCCGCACAAATAATAGACTTTCATTTTGCAAAAATCGAAAAAGGCAACAAAAAGGGCAACAAATATCTTTGATACCCCTTCGCCGCCATCATACACCATCATGGATATTCTATCAGTGCGGCATCAATCATCCACGTCACCAGCTTCCGGCTTTAACGGCACCAAGTAGGTATCATGCAGCCGCTTGATCGCCACCATGGCACCGACATACTCGGCTGCCCACCTGGGCGGGTCGTTGGCTATCCAGTCGTGAATCGTGTTTCTGTGCATCCCCATACGGCGCGCAATGTCGATCTGCTTCCATCCCAAAACCCGCAACGCCGCCCGTAATTCGTCCCCCGTCATACTTACCCCCATTTTATCGCCCATTTATTCAGCATATTTTCACAAATATCGCATAATTATCGTGCAATTTAACATAACACCGATTATGCGAAAATCGCCCTGTGAACAACTTTTTGCGTTTTTACGGAAACCCGCACGGATCAAGCCTTTCCAGCGGATAGGTACTTTGCACAATATTTAGGCATTGACGCATTTAAAGTTATCCACAACAACCTTGCATTTATCCAGCAAAAAAGCTGGCTTAATGTACGCAAGAGCATATCACATTATGCCGCCTTTCGCGTGTTCTGCCCGGCATGATGAAAAAGGGTGTCAGTTAAACCGACACCCCTCTACTGCCTCAAAGGGCTTTGCCCGGCTTATCCCGCGCCTTGCGATTGATGCAGGCTATTTCACTTTCTGCATGCCTTGCCAGCAGTTGCGCATTGACGACGGCAAGGCGCATCAGAGCGCCCTTCATGCGGTTATCAAGCATTTGTTGATCTTCGGTTTCAGCCATCAAAAAATCGTGCTCAAGTAACTGCAACATGACCGCCAGCCCATCCCCAATGTCTCTGGCATCACTGACGAATATCTCGTTATGGTGGCATGTCGGGTTATGGAACCATGTAAACGGCTCAAATATTGGCTTGGTGTCAGTATCGCTCATGACTATGCCTCCCTTACCCATCTGCCGGTGACAACGCCGCACATCTCTACGCTCTCATCGACCGTGATAGTCGGCTCTGGCCAGCCTGGATTGATTGCCTTGAGTATCTTTGTGCCGCTGGCTTCTATCAGGAGTTGCCTGAAGATGCTGCGCCCCTCAAGCCTTGCAACGATCATGCTGCCATTGACTGGCTCACGATCAGGGTCAACGGTAACGAAGTCTCCGTGCTTATATGATTTGCCGCCTCCGGGGTTGTACATGCTGTTGCCGGTAACAGGGAAGCAAAAGGTGTTGGTGCCGCCATAGCGGTTTTCTGATTGATTCATGATTGCACCTCCCGATCTTGGGCAGCAACATGGCCGGGCTGGATCGCTGGCTTGCGGAATGTCTCATGACATTGCCGTGCAATGTCTGCCAGGTGTGCGAAGTCAGTTACGGTGCCGCGCGGTGCTTGCACGTCTGATACTGTGGTGGTGGACTGGGGTGCTTCCCCGGATGGGTGCTTTTGCATGGTGCTTCCTTTGTGTTGGGTTTATCTTCACCCGCCCTCTTCCAAAAGGGTGGGCAAACCGTACAGGTTGGAAGACCGGCCACAAAGAAACCGGCGCACCGAAGTGCCCTGCACGGCCGCCCATAGGAAACCATGCTACAGATGCGAAAAAACCGCACAGATTGCGGCTCATCTGTCTTTGTGTGTTCAGGGCTTCCAAACCCATGGCTGCCTCTTTTTCAGCAGCAAGTACAGCATAAAAGATATGAGGCGGCGCTGTCAATGACCAACTGATGCCACTCGCTTGTCAGAGCATATCGCGCCAGTTGTCCCCATATGTGTACAACTGAATTTCGGGTTCACCTCTTGGGCAACTGTTTCGATATCGTAACAACTGAATTTTCAGGAAGCAGTATCAGCCCGCAATTCCTGCCGCGTCAGCCTTTCTTTTCCCTTGGCGTGCCTCCGTTGATTACCGCACATGCGGCAACTGCATGAGGCAGGTGTCGCGAAAAGCAAACCAAGCTTTCTTTCGTCCTGGGCAAAGTGCGCCACAACGTACTTTGACCGCTTGGCTTTGATTCTTTTCGTCTGATGTCGCCGCTCTGCCATTGAGCGACCGTCAGCGTGCTTGGTATCGGTGTTCATGATCTTCGTGCATTGTGTGATTGCAGGTGAATATCATACAACGCCTGCATGAATGTGTTGCCATCAAGTGCATGATGCCGTGACGTGTCGATGAAACGAGATTATGACGACATGACGTCTGTGCGGCGATCCTGGGCAACCGTGGTGATATGACCACAGTTGGCGCGGATAGCAAACCCAAAATTCAGTTGTAGACATATGTCTACGGTTGCAATGACTGCCACCAAAGATCAAAGGCATTCGCATGCGCTTCATTGTCCTGGACGATTAAGGTTTGCCTCATGAAATTGCAAGAGTTCCCAGCCATGCTTCATTGACATGGAAGATCGCGGCATGAAAGCTGTGTCGCATTGTTTCATCATGAGCAAAAGCACTGCCTGCAACGCGTGCATGCTCCTCATGAAGTGCGGCGTGAAGTTCCTCATGAAGTTCATCGTGTGCGTGTGCATCGTGAAGTGTTTTGCATCAGCTGACATGCGCGCGCATGCACCGGGGGGGTATAGGTTCTTCTGAAGGGGGCGTGCTACACGGGGGGCTTGCGACTCCCGGCTTTCAGCTTGTGAAAGTCGCTTTTCCAGGGTTAACAAAATCCCAAGGTTAACAAAACAAAAGAAGACGGCATGACGAAGCATCACCCTTGCGGTAATCTTGGGGTTCTTTCGGGGTTGGTGTTGCAATGTGCGCCCGTGTTGCTCTGCTTCGTAGTTAACCTGGAACTTATCGCCCCATTTTTGCCTCAAATACCAAACGCAGTGCATTGTATTGAATCATTATTCTGTTTGGCAGGGGTGGAACTTATCCTCGAAGAAACCTGCTCTGTTTCCGGGAATCTCAACGTGTCAGAAAATTATTTCTAAAATGTATAAAAATTCAAATAGCAAAGGACGGCCATATAAAACCGCCGCCCTTTTCAAAATGTCCTGAAATTATTTCGCCTGCCGCTGTTGCAGCCGCTCCCACAATGCGCGGACATTCTCATAGGCCGCCTCACACGCTGCAACCCGGCAATGTGCGGCGATTTCAGACGCCACCCTGATTGCATCGGCATAGTTCATGCCGTCTGCCTGCATGAACTCCCATGCCATGTTGTTGATGCGCTCCGTTTCCAACGTGTCGGAAAATTCATCAAACCGGAAAAACTCAAGCTGGTGTAATGCGCTTTGGCTTGGCTTCGCGGTCGGCATTTCTTCGGTACTGTGTTTTTTGCCGGGGACAACGGGGACATTGGGGACAGCGCATGAATACTGGCTTTCCGGCTGATTGTGACTTGGGGACACTTTGGGGACATTGGGGACAAAACCGGAAGTACTCACAATATTGTCCCCATTGTCCCCAAGTGCCGGGGACGTTTTGGGGACACGCAAACCCGCATGAATACTGGCTGTCCCCGTTGTCCCCAATGTCCCCACGGTTTTTTCAATAGCTGGCGTTTCATTTGTCCCCAATGCTTTGGTCAGGGTGTCAAAATTCAGTTTCATTGCTCACCCTCCCACATCTGGCTCGTGAAGATGTAGCAGCGGGTTGGCTTGCCCAAACTGGCAATACGGGGTTTCTGTGTCGCCCGGCCATCGCCGGACGGCTCTATCCAACCATTTGCCAGCAAGATTTTTTCCACGGTCTTTTTGTCGTACCCTGTGCAGACTTCACGGGAAAACGCTTCCGGCAACACAAGGTATTCCCTTTCACCTTCTGGGCTATACCGATAGAACCCGGCGCGGCTGATGATGCGCTGATCTTCTGTTGCCTTGTCATTCTCAAACCGGCTGGCTCCGTGCGCCTCAAAAAAGGCTTTGACCTGTGACAGTATCGCCCGTTCTTCTTTGTTACCCGTACCGCCAAACCCTTCCAGCCAGGCAGTAAAGCATTGTCCTGCCGCTTGGGATGTTTCCCCTTCTTCCCATCCAGTCAGGCCGTAATGCCTTGCGATTTCCCCGGCAACCGCAGCAAGGGCAAAACGGCTGGCAACACGTTGTACCTGCCCTGATGATTCAGGCGGCGCGTATCGCTCTACAAATTGCCTGATGCCATCGGTTATCACGCCGGGAAGGTTCTGGCGATCTGCCGCAATACGCCGCAACCATTCCAGCCCAACAGCGCCATGCAGTTTGCTGGCGGTGTCTTTCAATGCCACGGAAAGGGCGGCGGGTGTCTGGTACTCATGCAAGGCTTCAAAGATGCCCATGCCTTTACCTGCGTCTGATTCAATGTCGGCCAGCCGTATTTCCTGCCCGGCGTTTGCTCTGGTTCCCGATCGTGCCATCAGCGCCGCCAATGATTCCTCACCGGACGACAGAAACAGTAAACGCCATGATGGCGCTTTCCTTGCCGCGCCGGTGCGAGATGCTCTGGTTTTGCCCTGGCCGTTCGCCAGAAGGTATGCCGCTGCGCCTGCTTCGCGCGGGTCGATCTGTGACAGTTCATCCAGGATTAAAAGCCCGTCATTGTGAACCGCCGCCAGTCCTTCCAGACCGTTGGCGGTTGCCCGCCATAGTCTGGTGTAAGAGGATGGCCTGCCCCATACGGAGGCGGCAACATGAAGCGCGGTTGTCTTGCCGGATGATGAACCGCCCCGGAAGTGAAAGCCGCCTGAATCTTCCCCGGCTATTTCTGCCAGCGCCGCCGCAAACGAGACGGATAAGGCAAACATCAGGCGGGAATTGCCTCTTGCCAGCCTTGCAATGGTGTCACGCCATGCTGTGACTGTGCCGGACTGTGCAAAGGCGGGTTCTGTTGCGCTGACATTCTGGAACACGACTATTTCATCTGATTGCCCGATGGCCTCATGAGGGGTAACGTACACATCGCCATGCCATCCCATGCGGTCAACGCATCGCGCCCGATTCTCTACCTTGCAGACTTGAATGTAGGTTGTCAGCAGGTTTCTGGCTTTCTGGCCGGGGGATATTTCAAGGCCGCCACGGGCAAGTTCTCGCCGGAAGTCGATGCCATCGCCTTGGAGCATTTCCATTGGCATCGCCCATCTGTGAGGCTGTGAATCACGATCATGCCATTGCAGCAACCGTCCCCAGTCCCCGCTTTGTTCGTCCCGTGTCATGGCAAGGATTTCCAACCGTGAACAGATCCATTGCGTTGTCTCGTTGCCGTCTTTGTCTCGCTCGGTATAAGTCAGCCCTTTTTCAGATACCTCAAAGAAGCCGTTGGCGAATGCGTATTGCCCTGGTTTCAGTTCGCGCTTCTTTTTGGGGGCGGCGACTTTTTCAGCCAGTGCTTCGATGGTCAGGCCGGGCGGCGTTTCCGCTGCTTCATCATTCGTACCATAAACCGCCGCCAGTTCGATTGCTTGCGTGATTGCCTCTTTGACGGCTTCCAGTCCTTTGTGTTGGTGCAGGTCGTTGAAGTCTGTCGCACCGTCTGGCCGCGATTCATCGAAGCCGGGCAAGGCTGTGATGCCGTTGATCTCCCTGGCGGCTTCGGTTGCTTTCGTGATACCGGGATTGCCCTCTGTCCGGTAATCATCATCGGCGCAGATAATGATGGTCATGTCAGGGAAGCGTTCACGCATGGCCTTTGCTACTGGCAAGAGATTCCCGGCATCGAATGCCACGGCAACCGCGTACCCTGTTGCTTCGCGTACTGATGCACCAGTGGCAAAACCTTCCACAAGGCAGAGCACGTCAGACAAGGTGGGATTGCCCATGCTGTAGTAACAGCCCGTCTTGCGCCCTCCTGCCAGAAGTTTCTTATCGCTGCCCCAGGATTGTTTTTCTGGGTAGATGGTTTGCAGGGAATGAATATCAGAGCCGATACGCAGCGGGATTATCAGGTTGCCATCATGCTCTTTCAGGCCAAATGGCTTGACACCCTTTCTCACCAGATAGGGATGCTCCGGGGAAGCGGGTGCGGCGGTTTCCCAGCGTTCCGTTGCTTTGGCGGCTGCCTCTACACGCCGTGCGGCTTCTTCTTCCTTGCGCTGCTTCTGGATGGCGGCAATGCGCTCTTTGTGAGCCGCTTCTTCTGCCGGGGTCAGCGTCCGGCCAACATCCGCCCGCCATGTCTGATTGACGCCAAGCCGCCAGCACCCGAATGCACCGGCTGGAATATCGCCGCCGTGAAAGATGTACCACCCTGCCATGTCGCCCGCTTTGCCGTTGCTGGAAAATCGGTGAAGGATGCCGTCTGTCTCGATGATTTCCGGTGCTGTCAGGCCAGCGGCGGCGATGGCGTCTTTGAATTGATAAATGGGGTCAGTCATGCAGTAACCTCCATTTCAGCAACAGCCATTCCGCATGTGACGGCAGGATGATGCCCCACAATGCCAGACGGATAATGGTCTGTTTGATGAAGGCGGCAATCGGTTTATAATGGCAGTGATGTTGTTTTTCCAAGCCCGCAGGTTCCCGCCATTGTGGGCTTTTTCTTTGCTGGTTCTCATGCGGCCACCTATCAGGCTGCAAGCAATTTTTTCTGGAACGCGATAAGGTCACTGCCGCGCCAGAATGTCATTGCACCGTGTTTTACCGGCTGCCCGATTTCGCCCGCTTTCACCTTGCGAAGAAAGGACGAATCTGACATATAGAAAATTGGTGCTGCACCACTTGCAGGATCGCCCTTTGTGATCTGGCGAAGTCGGTAAAGGCCGTCAGGATTGATAATTTGCGGCTTGATGGAATGAATACCCATGCTTGTTTCCTCCAAAGGAATGATGAACATGGTTATTCATGATAGGCATATTTTGATTTCTGAATAGGTCAAAAATTACGAAAACCTACCCCCCTGAAAAGGGTTATTGGGGGGAGGTTTCAGATTTGAATTGCCGCCTTGCGCAGCGAAAAAACAGCAAACGCTAGTATTGGCGCGGGTTTTAATTGGTGGGTAGGTTATCGGTAATAGGTAGGTAGGTTCCATTTATCCAGGGGTTTTAGGAGCGCCGCCTTTTGTGTTCCAGTTTGCAACAGTTGCACAATCTTCTGCGGCACTGGCCGACACATTTCCATCAACATCAGCTAAAAAATCGCTTTTTTTCAAATATTCCAGTAAGGCCTGCTTGGTCGCTGTTCCCTTCAACTTGCTTTCATCGTCCATCGCTTCCCACGCATCAATACAAGCAGCCAGCTTTTTTGAGTATCTCGGATGGCTGGGGTTTAAATAACCCGGCGTGTCGGACACACCATCAGGAAAAAAGAAACCCGTACGAAGACCGCTATCATATAGAAATTTTTTTAAATCGCCCTTTTCTACTGTGGTTTTGTCCCAATCTGGCTCTTTTTTGAAAAAAATACAATCATTCACATCTGGCGGTATCACTCCCTCTCGCACAGTTTCCAATAGGCGCACACCTTCATCAATGTTTGGATATTCATCCCATTGTTGAAGCCTTGCGCCATGCCGCATTGTTGCCTTTAACTTCCCGTTGTTGATTGCGTTGCACAAAATAGAAAATGCCGTCTTAAAATGGCGGATTCCACTACTATCTGTTATGCCGGTTTCAATATTTTTAAAATACTTCCCGCCCTCTGCTATTGAATCAGGGTCAAAATCGGCAATTAGCGCCGCCGCCTGTAAGACGGTAAAGGTATCTGCAAGATGCCATAAATGATTAATTTTTTTAAAATCCATAACGCCCTCACGTCATTCTCACGGTTTGCCCGTGATGCCCTCAATGGTGGGAAGCGGCGGCGGCGAAGTGAGGGACTTCGTTTTCGGGGATCAGCCTAGCCGCGCCTCGTTCTTTAATTATGTACCAAACTTCGCATGGATTACATTACTGCCATTCGCGACGGCATCGAGATAATCCGCCCAGTCCTGCATCATCTTCTTTCGTTCTTCCAGAAACTTTGCCCGGTCATAAGCGGCATCAACCTTGTTTTTGGGTTTATGGGCAAGCTGCCTGTCTACAACCTCATGACGATAATTCAGCCTTTCCTTGATGGTAGACATCGCCAGCGCCCGGAAGCCGTGGCCGGTCATCTGGTTTTTGTACCCCATGCGCTTGAGAACCTGAAGGATTGCGCCGTTGCTCATGGGCTTTTGCGGGTCGTTTCTGTTGGGGAATACCCATTCGCCGCCGCCATTGAAAGCGTGAAGTTCCCGCAGCAATTCCAGCCCCTGCCGCGACAGGCAAACATGATGGTCTGTCTTGTCCGGGTTCATTGCGCGCCGCCCCATTTTCATCCTGTGCCATGGGATAACCCATTCTCCTGTTTCCAGGTTGATTTCGCCCCAGGGCGTTTCGATCAGTTCGCTGGTTCGCAGCATGGTCAGCATAATCAGCTTTACCGCTGCCAGCGTTGCTATGTGCATTCGGACGCTGTTTTGGTTTAACGCTTTGAGGAAAGCCGGAAGATCATCTGGCGCTATCGCGGCGAAGTTTCCTTTTTTTACCGGCTTGAGAATATCCACCATATCCGCCGCCAGGTTCCTGTCTGTCAGGCCGTGCTGAATGGCATAGCTGAATATGCGGGAACAGTTTGCTTTCAGGCGTTTGGCTATCTCATGCGCCCCGCGGCTTTCGATCTTTCGCAGGGTGTCTATCAGCTGCTTATGGGTGATTTCACTGACGGGCAACGCGCCCATTTCCGGGAAGATGTCTTTTTCCAGGCGGTTGAGTATTTCCCTTGCTGTTTGCGGCGTCCATGTCTCCAACAGGTTGCCGTGCCACTCTCTCGCTATCTTCTCGAATGTGTTCGCCGCCGCTTCTGCTTTGGCGGCTTTGTCGGCCTTTCTGTGTTCTGCAGGGTCGATGCCATTGGCTATTTGCGTTCGCGCCTCCTGGTGGCGTTTACGGGCATCGGAAAGGGCAACATCAGGATATTTGCCCAGCGCCACCTTTTTCTGCTTGCCATTGAACCGGTACACCATTTGCCACAACTTACCGCCGGATGGTGTGACAACAAAGTTCAGGCCGCCGCCGTCCGCTTTCCTGTAGGTTGTTTCTTTTGGCTTGGCGTTCCTGCAAAAAGCATCAGTCAGTTTAGACATAAATCCCCTCTCGATTGTTGCCCTTTTCAAAAATCGGTGTTGCCCTTTTTTTGGCGAATGACCGCTTCTTGTTGCCCTTTTGTTTTCGGGTGTTGCCCTTTTCCCTCAAAAAAGGCAACAATTTTGTGCGTTGCAATGGGTATTCATGACAGCGCATGAAACAAGAAACCCGCATAACCTATTGGGATTATACGGGTTTTTGGTAGTTTATGACTATGTATGATAGTGTCTGCTGGCGGAAAGGGTGGGATTTGAACCCACGAAGGGCTATTAACCCTTACCGAATTTCGAGTCCGGCGCATTCGACCTCTCTGCCACCTTTCCGTTTTGGGAAACTGAACGTTTCGCGAAGAGCCAGATTATAACAGGAATATCCTTTTGTTCTGCTCTTTCACTCGCTATTTTGGGCGTAATTTGTGACCTCGATTATAATGAGGGCTTCTTTTGACCCGAAAAACACTTCATCATGTCCATCAAGCAATACACCTCCGCCCAGGATATCAACGGCATCAGAACGGCATGCAGGCTGGCAGCAGAAGTCCTTGACTATATCGCGCCCTTCGTCAAGCCGGGCATCACGACAGGCGAACTTGACCGCCTGTGCCATGAATACATGACGAATGTGCAGGGCGTCATTCCTGCACCGCTGAACTATGCGCCTCATGGTCATTCCCCCTATCCCAAGGCAACCTGCATTTCGCTGAACGATATTGTCTGCCACGGCATTCCCGGTGGGAAAATCCTCAAGGGAGAAGATATCATGAATATTGATATCACCGTCATCAAGGATGGATACTACGGCGACACCAGCCGGATGTTTTTTGCCGGTGCGCCCTCCATTATGGCAAAACGCCTTTCGGATATCACGTATGAATGCATGTGGCTGGGCATTATGCAGGTAAAGCCAGGGGCGCATCTGGGTGACATCGGGCATGCCATCCAGACGCATGCGGAAAAATCCGGGTACAGCGTGGTTCGGGAATTCTGCGGTCACGGTATTGGCAAGTCCTTCCACGAAGATCCGCAGGTTCTGCATTACGGCAAGCCTGGCACCCTGGCGGAAATCAAGCCCGGCATGATTTTTACGATTGAACCCATGATTAATGCCGGTCGCCGGGATATCCGTGAAATGAACGATGGCTGGACCATCAAGACAAAGGATCGCAGCCTTTCCGCACAATGGGAACACACCATTCTGGTGACGGAAACGGGGTACGAGGTTCTGACGGTTTCCCCTGATATGCCGCCCCCTCCTGCCTTTGCAGTCAATACCTGAACCCTTTAAAGCCAGACCGTGCCAGCCGACAAGCCTTCTCTCAAACAGCAACTGTCAGAACAGCGGCGGGCTGCCATTCTCGCTTATCAGCATGATGCCAGGCCCGGCCACCTGCTGAAAACGCTTTCCCGCAATGTGGATACCGCACTGGCACAAGCCTGGCGCGATATCGGCATCTCTTCGAATCATGCGCTGATCGGGGTAGGCGGATACGGGAGAGGCGAACTCTTTCCCTATTCGGATGTGGATGTGCTGGTGCTTCTCTCAAAACAGCCAGATGAAGCCCTCCAGGAAAAACTGGAATCCTTCGTCCAGGCCATCTGGAACCTGGGTCTGCGAATCGGGCACAGTGTCCGGACGCTGGATGAGTGCCTTCATGCCTCGGCTGGCGATATCACCATACAGACCAGCCTGCTGGAAGCCCGTTTGGTCACAGGCAGCCGCGATCTTTTCAGGCGGCTTGTGAAACGCTATGACATCGCGATGAACGCGCAGGATTTTTTTCTGGCAAAAACGCTGGAAACCCGCCAGCGTCACCAGAAAATGGGGGACACGCCATTCAGCCTGGAACCGAACTGCAAGGAAAGTCCCGGCGGCCTGCGCGATCTGCAGGTTATTTTATGGGTAGCAAAAGCCGCAGGATTAGGCAATTCATGGGAAGAACTGGCAAGAAGGGAGCTTATCACCCGCACGGAAGCGGAACAGCTGCGGAAAATGGAGCATACGCTGAAAAACATCCGCATCCGCCTGCATATCCAGACACAGCGAGCGGAAGACCGGCTTTTGTTTGATATCCAGATACCCGTTGCCGAAGCCTTCCACTTCAAAAAAACGCAAAAAGCGCTTGATTCCCGTGATGCCAGTGAACACCTGATGCAGCATTACTATCTTGCGGCAAGGACGGTGCGGCAGTTGAACATCATCCTGCTGCAAAACCTGGAAGCGCAGCTTTTTCCCCAGGAGCACGAGCCGGAACCGATCAACGAACGGTTTAACAAGGTCAGTGATTTTATTGATATCGCAAAGGAAGATACCTTTACGCAATACCCCTCTGCGATGCTGGAGGTTTTCCTGCTCCTGGCCGAACGCGCCGACCTGAAAAACATGACGGCCCGCGCACTGCGCGCGCTATGGCATGCGCGCACGCATATTGATAAAAAATTCAGCCGGGATCCGGCCAATCATGCCCTGTTTCTCCGGATTTTACAGGCACCGCGTTTTTCTGCCCGCGCTTTGCAGCACATGAATGAAATGGGCATCCTGGGACGCTATCTGCCCAATTTCGGGAAAATCATCGGCCAGATGCAGCACTATCTTTTTCACCAGTACACGGTAGACCAGCATATCCTGATCGTCGTTGCCAACCTGCACCGTTTTACCCTGGCGGAATACGCGCATGAATATCCTTTTTGCAGCCAGTTGATTGCCAACTTTTCGCGCCCCTGGATTTTATCTGTTGCAGCCCTTTTCCACGATATCGCCAAAGGGCGCGGCGGTGATCACTCCCTTCTGGGCATGGCGGATGCCCGGCAATTCTGCCAGCGGCACCATCTTCAAAAAGACGATACGGAACTGGTCATCTTCCTGGTCGAGCACCATCTCACCCTCTCGCACATAGCCCAGAAAAAAGATCTTTCCGATCCGGCTGTCGTCAAGGAATTTGCCGATCTGGTGCAAAATGAACGCCGCCTGAGCGCACTTTATCTTTTGACTGTTGCGGATATCCGGGGTACCAATCCGCAAATCTGGAATGCCTGGAAGAGCAAACTGCTTGAGGATTTGTACCGCATGTCGTTGCGGGTGCTTGGCGGAGAAGTGCTGTCAGTTGACCATGAACTGGCTCACCGGCAACAGGAAGCCCTGGCCTCTCTCAGGCTATACGGCCTGCCGGAAGAGGCGCATGAAACGCTCTGGCTGCATCTTGATGTCGGCTACTTCCTGAGGCACGATGCGTCAGATATTGCCTGGCAGACCCGCATGCTCTACTACCGCACAGACACACTTGAACCGGTGGTCAAATGCCGCCTTTCGCCTATTGGTGAAGGACTTCAGGTCACAGTATATACGCGGGACGAACCGGATCTCTTTTTGCGGATATGCGGTTATTTTTCCCGAAGAAATTTCAGCATTCTGGATGCCAAGATCCACACGACAAACCACGGCTACGCGCTGGATACTTTTCTGGTGACCGAGCAGACTTTTTCCCGCAATTACCGGGATATCATCAACCTGGTCGAACACAATCTGACTGAAGTCCTGCAATCCGATACCCCTCTGCCGGAACTGGTCATCGGGCGGCTTTCGAGAAAATCCCGCACCTTTCCCATTACGCCCAATGTTGAACTGCGGGCAGATGCAAGCGGTAATCTTTTTGTCCTTTCCATTGTGGCAAACGACAGGAACGGCTTGCTGTATTCCATTGCCCAGGTTCTCCGGCGCTACAATATCAACCTGCACACCGCCAAAATCATGACGCTGGGCGAGCGGGTGGAAGACGTCTTCCTGGTGGGGGGCAATTTTCTGAATAACCCCAAAAACCAGATACAGCTTGAAACTGATCTGATTGATATTCTCAGTGTTTAACTTTTTTCTTTTGATCCTATGACTGATTCTGTCCGTTTGTCCAAGCGTATGTCTGAACTGGGAATCTGCTCTCGCCGTGAAGCGGATGAGTGGATTGAACGCGGCTGGGTGCGCGTTGACGGGGAAATTATTTCCCAGTTGGGAACCAAAATCCGGCCTGACCAGAAAATCACGATTGAGAAAAAAGCCCATGCCGAACAGGCAAAAAAAGTCACCATCCTGATTAACAAGCCGATGGGATTTGTCAGCGGGCAGGCTGAAGACGGGCATAAACCCGCTGTGACGCTCGTCAATGGGGAATCGCACTGGTCTGCCGATACGGCTGAAGAACGTTTTCATCCCCGCCAGTTGAAAAGCCTTGTTCCTGCCGGGCGGCTGGATATCGATTCTGTCGGCCTTCTGGTACTGACGCAGGATGGACGTGTCGCCAAGCAACTGATCGGGCAGGAAACCGACATCGAGAAGGAATACCTTGTCAGGGTACGGCATACCCTGCCGGGCAAGCTGCCGGACGACAAGCTGAAACTGCTAAAGCATGGCCTGAAACTGGACGGCAAACCGCTTTTGCCAGCCAAAGTCAGTTGGCAAAACGAGGATCAGCTCCGGATTGTCCTTCGCGAAGGCAAAAAAAGGCAAATCCGCCGGATGTGCGAAGCGGTCGGCCTGAAAGTGGTGGGCTTAAAGCGCGTCCGCATCGGCAAGGTCAGGCTGGGCGATCTCCCGCCCGGACAATGGCGTTACCTGCGCCCGGACGAGGAGTTTTAAGGAACGGCTTAACAGTCATAAACCGGCTTCAAATCCGGCACATACATGACATCCAGCGTATAGTCCGTTACTTCGACCAGTACCCCTTCGCTGTTGACCCGGTACCACGCATCGGCCTTGATGCTGTTTTCACCGATGATGCCCACGGCTATCCGGATTTGTTTGCCATCGTGCCAGGGCAAGGCAAACGCGCCGTTTTTACCGGCTTTCGCCCTGCCATAAAGTCCGGCAACCACGGCTATCGATTCCCTGCCGGACGCCGAAGCCATGCTGCCATTACCGGAGGCAGCCGATTTGCTGTAAGAACCGACAGCTTCGGAAACACAATGGTTCCCTGCTGCTGCGGATGCGCTGCAATTACCCGTTGCCTCGGCAATGCTGTTGTTCCCGGATGCCGCAGCCCGGCTGTAATACCCTGAAGAATAAGCCTGGCTGGCATTGCCCGATGTGGCGGCGGCAGAACCCTCTCCTTCGGACTGGACGGCGCAGCTGTAGCCGGACGAAGCGAGGCAAATCTGGCCAGCCAGGTCTTCAGCGTGCGGGACGGAAACGGGCAATTCATGTATGTCGAAACTCATCACGATCTCCTTCACTTCCCGTGCAGATGTGGCGGCCAACCGGCTTGCCCATGCGGGAGCAAGGCGAGCACAGGCCAATCAAAATGCACAGGACGCGTATGTTCATGCCATACAGGACGGCATGTCGGTTTTTAATCCCGAAAGGAAATACCTCAACCGGATATTTCAGATCAGGCGACGAATACAGTGATTTGGCACCCGCTGATTAGGTGCATCGGGATCGGAGACTTTGTACCGTCAGTCAGGTACAACATTAAGGTGGCATTGCCCTCTGATTAGGCATGGTGATCCGGTACCTTATGTTTTGATTCTATCATACAAGCGCTGTATCCAAAAAGACACGCCGACAATTGGCGTGTCTTTTTGAAAGAGAAGATAACGCCGAAAAATGATTTATTCTTCGGGAACCGCTGCTTCCATTGCATCGATGAATCCGAACAGCGACAGGTCATTCATCCGCATCGGATACAGGATCCCTTTGAGGTGGTCGCATTCGTGCTGTACCACCCTGGCATGAAAGCCGGTGGCATCGCTTTCGACCTTCTGCCCATACTGGTCAAACCCTTCATAGTGAACTTTGGCCCAGCGCGGAACGACACCCCGCATTCCCGGCACAGAAAGGCAGCCCTCCCATGCTTCCTCAATCTCTTCGCCAATCGGCCGGATAACCGGATTGATCAGGATGGTTCGGGGAACATCAAAGGCTTCCGGATAGCGTGTGTTTTTCTCAAAACCGAAAATAACGACCTGAAGCGGCACGCCAATTTGCGG
Source organism: Oxalobacter sp. (assembly GCA_031556215.1). Classification (GTDB taxonomy): domain Bacteria; phylum Pseudomonadota; class Gammaproteobacteria; order Burkholderiales; family Burkholderiaceae_D; genus Oxalobacter. The sequence continues at coordinate 366 of JAVBTJ010000085.1, read as the reverse complement.
CGCGGCAAGACCGGCCCCATCCGCTGCTGCCATCGTCTCAAACATGTCGTCAATCAGCGCTTGCAGTTCGGGGGTTCCAAATTCGGTAATGGGTTTTGACTGGCGCAAAAGACGCGGGTCGCCCATTTTCAGAATCGGTCTGACACTCATATGTTCTCCTTAACTTTGCGCCATGTTCAGTTCTGTGATGAAATCGGTAAACTCCTTCATGACTTCAGGATGCTTCAGACAGATGGTCACGGTGGCCTTGAGAAACCCGATCTATGATCCGCAATCATAACGGCCGAAATCATAAAGGTAATCCATCACTAATTCATGATACATCAGATCTACAAAACCGTAACTCAACAGAAATTAGACGCCCTA
>JAVBTJ010000014.1:0-10479 GCA_031556215.1 Oxalobacter sp. | reverse complement strand
CGTAACGGCGGCCATGATAACGGTAAGCCAGCACTTTTTCATGCTTCATCAGTTCTGCAATACCGTCTGTCAACTGGATTTCGCCGCCGGAACCTTTTCCCAGCCCTTCCAGATGATCAAAAATCGAGGCATTCAGGATATATCGCCCGACAACCGCCATATTGGAAGGTGCCTTTTCCGGCGAGGGTTTTTCTACAATGGTATTGATAAATTCCAGGTTCTGCATATAAGGCGATGATGCCACGATGCCATACTGCCGGGTTTCTTCCCGCGGCACATGCAAAACCGCCAGGATGCTGGTGCTTTCACGCTCGTACACCTCCACCATCTGCTGCATGACGGTGGGCTCCCCCTTGCGCACATCCATGAAGTCATCCGCCAGAATCACCGCAAAAGGATCATCTCCCACAACCGGGCGGGCGCACAAAACAGCGTGCCCCAGTCCCAACGGCTCCTGCTGGCGAATATAGATGCAATTGACATTGGACGGGAGCACTTTCTGGATCTGCTTTAAAAGCTCAACCTTGCCTGCCGCCTCAAGTTCGGATTCCAGTTCGTATGCCTTGTCAAAATGGTCTTCAATGGCCCGCTTGTTGCGCCCCGTGATAAAGATCATTTCCGTTATGCCTGCCGAAACCGCTTCTTCCACTGCGTACTGAATCAGCGGCTTATCGACAACCGGCAACATTTCCTTCGGTTGCGCCTTGGTGGCGGGAAGAAAGCGGCTGCCCAGACCGGCAACAGGAAAAACGGCTTTAGTGATTTTCGTCATGGCGTATTAATTCGTAAAAATTTTTTTCATCCAGTATGGTAATACCTAACGCTTCTGCGCGGCGCAATTTGCTGCCTGAATTTTCTCCGGCAACAAGGTAAGTGGTTCTGGCTGAAACAGACCCTGCCACCTTGCCGCCCAATGCCTGTATTTTTTCGCCTGCCGCTTCCCGAGACAGGAATTGGAGCGTACCGGTCAGCACAAAGGTTTTGCCAGCGAGCGGCAGCGTTTCTTCTGCTTTTTGCGTCGGCTCTGCCCAACTGACGCCGTGCGACAACAGCTTTTCAACCAGGTCGCGGTTAAGGGAATCGGCAAAAAACACCCTGATGGAAGCCGCTACGACAGGGCCGATGTCTCCCACCTCAAGCAATTCTTCTTCCGTTGCCTCGGCCAGACGGTCAATCGACCCGAAATGTTGTGCCAGGGCACGCGCTGTCGATTCGCCGACATGCCGGATGCCCAGCGCGTATAAAAAGCGGGACAGCGTCGTTTTTCTGGAGACTTCAAGCGCCTGTACCAGGTTCTGCGCAGATTTTTCTGCCATGCGGTCAAGACCAGCAATATCGGAAAGCGTCAGCGCATACAGGTCTGCCGCCGTATTGACGATGTTTCTGTCAACAAGCTGTTCTATCAGTTGTTCTCCCAGTCCATCTATATTCATGGCCTTGCGCGAGGCAAAATGCTGCAGGCCGTTTTTTTTCTGTGCAGGACAGCGAACCCACCCGCCCGAACAGCGGGCAATAGTTTCGCCCTCCGGGCGGATCACGGGCGAATGGCAGACCGGACACGTCTGGGGCAAGTGAAATACCGTCGTTTCTTCCGGCCTTCGTTCCGGCACATTGGCCACCACTTCGGGAATCACGTCTCCGGCACGGCGGACAATGACGGTATCTCCGACACGGATATCCTTTCTGTGTACTTCGTCTTCATTATGCAACGTGGCATTGGTGACATTCGCGCCACCAACAAAGACCGGCTCCAGGCGCGCGACCGGTGTCAAGGCGCCGGTTCTTCCCACCTGCACGTCAATGCCCAGAACGCGGGTCAGCGCCTCCTGCGCCGCAAATTTATGCGCAATGGCAAAACGCGGCGCGCGGGAGACAAAACCCAGCCTGTTCTGTTCGGCAAGGCAGTTGACCTTGTAGACAAGGCCATCAATCTCGTAAGGCAAGCTCTCTCGCCTTTTTTCAATCTCCTCGAAAAAGGACATCAGCCCTTTCATTCCCTGCACGACCTTTCGTTCCGGACAGACAGGAAGCCCTGCTTTTTCCAGCCAATCCAGCATTGCGGACTGGGTATGGGGCATCTCCTCCCCTTCAAGCGCACCGATTCCGTATGCAAAGAAATTGAGTTTGCGGCCTGCGGTAACAGCGGGATCCTTTTGCCGCAGGCTGCCTGCCGCCGCATTGCGGGGGTTGATGAATTCCCGCTGTTCTTCAGCCCGCTGGGATGCATTCAGATTCTGGAAATCCGATCTGAACATCAGCACCTCGCCACGCACATCCAGCACATCCGGATTTTTTTGCAGTGACAGGCTAAGCGGAATGCTTCTGATTGTCCGGATATTGGCCGTCACATCCTCGCCCGTAAACCCGTCCCCGCGTGTCGCAGCCTGGATCAGGATACCCTTCTCATACCGCAAGCTGATCGCCAGTCCGTCAAATTTCAGTTCGGCTTCATATTCGATATTTTCCTGTTCCAGCCGTTCGCGAACCCGATTGTCAAATGCCTCGACCTCTTCTCTGGTCAAACCATTCTGCAAAGAAAGCATCGGAATCTGGTGGACAACCGGATCAAACTGGCTGGAAGACCTGCTGCCGATGCGATGTGTCGGGGAATCCGGCGCAACCAGTTCGGGATGTGCGGCTTCGATATCCTGCAATTCCCTGAAGAGCCGGTCATATTCCGCATCCGGAATCGAAGGATTGTCGAGCGTGTAATAGGCGTTGTTATGCCGGTTCAGTTCCTGGCGCAGCCTCGCCGCTTTTTCCGGCAGGCTTTCACTGTCCGCCCCCTTGAAAAGATCTCCCTGCATAAGTCAGTTAAAGAGCCTCATGGCGCGAACCGAACCGGCAGGAATGGATGCCTGCTTCATTTCTTCATAAAAGACATCCACCTGCCCGACAATATCATTGAGCATGGGGTCAGACAGCATTCTGTCGTCATCGTCAACCAAAATCCCGTTCAGGCGCTGGCACAGGGATTTGGCGCACTGTACCATCACGCCAAACCCGTTTTTCTCCTGCGCAATGCAGGGAACATCCAAAAGCAGCGTCAGGCGGGAGGCGATGTCCGATGCAGGAGACGCATCCACCGACAGGGAAAACAGGACGCTGCCGTCTGTGTCGTGCATGACAAAAACGCCATCCGGACGCAGGTCGAATTTCTGGCGTTCCAGTACAGCCATCAGCGTATTGACCGACCAGGGCGCGCCACCTGTCCGGACATTGATACCCAGCCTGGCGTCATGTTCCGAGACAAACTGGTACAGACTGCGTGCGATTTTCAGCACATCGGCCATATCAGGCACTTCCGGCTCTGCGCCAATGTTATCGGCCAACTGGCGAAGGCGCATAATCAGTTCGGAATATTCGATTTCATTCAAGGCACTGGCACGGTTTGCCAACTGCACACCGATTTTCAGCTGGTAATAAACCCCGCCCTGCATGATCGGCTGCCATGACCTTTCCCCGGTCTCGGTATTGAGCACCATCCCGGAAAAATGAACCGGTTTATTGCCGGTGTAGCGCAAGGAGGGCATCAATGACAAAAGCTTCTCCGCGCGGATCGGCTCTTCCAGATTCAGGAGGATGGGATAATCAATCAGGTCATCAACGGGCTGGCGTCTGGAAGAAGGCGCTGGAGGCGGAGAAACCGGCTCCCGGGAAACGGGCGCGGCAGACGCCGGTTTCACATCATCCACCGGTTCCGGCGCTGGCCGCGCCTCATCCATGTTGATGTACGGTTCCTTGTAAACATCGCCGGAGATTTCCGGTTCTTCAGACGCAACCTGTTCTGCAACCCCGGCATGATCAGCCTCAACAATCACCTGTGCATCGTCATCTGCCTGTACGGCTTCATCCGGAACAGAAGCAAAACCGGTAACGGAGATATCCGTATTCATGGCAGGATCTTCCAGCCTGACACCAGCCACCGTGTTCTGGAAAAAAACCGGCTCCCTTCGGAGATCACTGTCATCTGCCACGGCTGACTGCATCAGAACATCATCAGGCGCATCGGCAAAAGCACGCTCTACTTTCCGGTGTGCCCGGTATTCCTGCCACTTGTTATAAGCGATAACGCCAATAATGATGATGGCACCGATGACGATCAGACTGATCTGCAATTCTGTCATGCTGTTTGAACCTCACTAGAAAATTCTGCTGCCTTTTCAATATCAACTGACACGATACGCGAAACTCCCTGTTCTTGCATAGTCACCCCGATCAGTTGCTGTGCCATTTCCATCGCAATTTTATTATGGGAAATAAACAGGAACTGGGTTTTTGCCGACATGCGCTTGACCATATTGCAAAAACGCTCTGTATTCGCGTCATCCAGGGGCGCATCCACCTCATCAAGCAGACAGAATGGCGCCGGATTCAACTGGAAAAGAGAAAAAACCAGCGCAATGGCTGCCAGCGCTTTTTCCCCTCCGGAGAGCAGGTGAATCGTGACATTTTTCTTGCCCGGCGGCTGCACCATAATCTGAACCCCGGCATCTAAAATCTCGTCGCCCGTCATGATCAGGCTGGCCTGGCCCCCACCAAAAAGCATCGGAAAAACTTCTGAAAGATGCGTATTGACCTGGTCAAAGGTATCCTGCAACAGGGTGCGGGTTTCTCGGTCAATCCGCCTGATGGCATCTTCAAGCGTCTCAATGGCGGAAGTCAGATCCGTATACTGCTCTTCCAGGAAATTGCGCCGCTGCTGTGTTTCGGACAACTCGCCTGCCGCAGCCAGATTGACCGCCCCCAAAGCCGTAATCGCATTGGAAAGGCGGGTGACTTCTCCCTGAAGGGAAGACGGACGAAGACCAGAATGCAGCATCGGGCTTAATACGGCAATATCCGCACCGGATTCGTCCAGTTTTTGCGCGTACTGCTCAACATTGATCCGGGCAGCCTGTTCTTTCAGCTGCATGTTGACAATCGTATCCCTTTGCGGCTGCAGATTTCTTTCCGCCTCCATGCGCTCTTCCTGCTTCTCGCGAAGCTTTTGCGCTACCTCTTCCAGATCCTGCCGCAAGGCCGCCAGCGCTTTTTCCTGATCCAGCCGCTGTTCCAGCAAGACCTGAAGGTTATCCTGCGCCACCTTGTCATCAAGCTCCTGCAGGGCCAGTTGTCCCTGCTGTACGCTGTCAGACATTTGCGATGCCTGCGCCCTGGCTGTTTCGATGTGTTTTGCCAGTTCACCAACCCGGTTTTTCAGGGACTTCTCGGAAAATTCCGCTTCCTGCGCCGCGCGTTCGCTTTCGCGAATCCGCTGCCGGAAAGCGGCAAGCCCGCCTTCCTTTTCCAGCAGCACATCACGCGCTTCCTCTTCCTGCGACTGCATCTCGGCCAGCGAGGCATCGAGTTCTTCCATGCGGACTTCTTCTGCCGCGAGGATTTCCCGCTGCTCATTTTCCTGTGCGGTGATTTCCGCAAGAACCGTCTCAATCTGGCTGTTACGCTGCAAATACCGATCCCGCAACTCCGACTGGCGAACGACCTGCAACTGGATCGCATGCAATTGCCTTGTCAGTTCTGTGGCACGCTGGTGAACCTCCTGTATTTCGCGGTTGCACCGGGCAACATCCGACTCACGCTGCACAAGCTGCATACGCTCGTCCTGCAGCCGTTTCTGGTCGTCCTGAAACCGGGAAGCCAGATTTTCAATTTCCTGCTGACGGGCAAACATGCCTTCTTTTTCAGATTCCGGTGCGTAAAAACGAACGCTTTGCCGATCAACCAGATGCCCCTGTTTCAGCACAAAACAGGCACCTTCCGGCAAAGCCTGCCGCTTCGCCAGTGCCTCTTTCATGTCCTGAACGATAAAGATACGGCTCATCCACCCGGACAATACCGGCGTCAGCCGCTGATCCTGCAGTTTCAGCAACGTCAGGAAGGGAATCAGCGCCTCTTCCCTGTGGTCAGCATTTTCCGGGGATTCGCTGTTGGCCGTTGCAGAAAAAAAACTGAGTCTTGCTGCCGGCGGGTCATCCATAAACGAGTCAACCCATTCGAGGCGCGACATCTCACGTGCAAATATCCTGTCTCCCAGAACCGCCTCCAGTGCGGTTTCCCACCCAGGCTCAACCTGTAGCCGGTGCCAGATGGGCGGTAAATCAGCCAGTTCGTATTTTTTCAGCCATGACTCTGTCTCGCCATGCGCCTGGGCGCGTTCCTGAATCTGGGTCAGCGCGGAAAGGCGCGCATCCGTCTGGGCCAGTTCGGCAGAACGCTTTTCCACCTGCTCCTGCAGCACACGGCGTTTTTCTTCCAGTTCAGGATGGCTGTCCTGTAATAGAACCAGTTTGCCATGCTCCGCTTCAAGCTGCATTTCCTTTTCTGCCTGCTCCTGCTGCAACGCTAAAAAGGCTGCCTCATCCGGCACAGCCATGCCGTTTTTTTCCTGGGTCAGCCTCTCTTTGCGCATGGCAAGATCCGACAGGATACCCGTGATATTTTTATGCCCCGCAGAAGAAAGCGCGATCTGCTGGCGCACTTGCAAAGCCTTGTCATGCAGCGCATTGCATGTTGCCTGTATCTTGCGCTGTGCCTCTTCCATCTCAGGCAGGTCATCAGCCAGCTGTTCCACGATCCGGCGCGTCTCTTCGCATAACACCGCCAGTTCAAGTAGTTGCGTACTGGCCGCCTCATGCTCGGCAATATAGTTTGTTTCCTGCTTCTGCCATTGTTCACGCTGCTGGGAATAAGTGCCGATCTGCGCCTGCAGGCGATTTCGGGACTCGATCACGTACCGGATTTCCGCTTCCAGGCTGCCAATGCTGGCGTTGGTCTGATAAAGCGTCCCCTGGGCGGCATGCAGGCCATCACTTGCCTGGGCATGCTCCTGGCGCAGGACTTCCAGCATGCCGTCATGTCTGACCAGATCCGCATTCATGGCCTCAAGGGCTGTTTTGGCTTTTTCTGCCTCAACCGTCAGGCGCGCATGTTCCTGTTCTGCATTTTTCTTCTCAAGCAACCAAAGCAGCTTCTGTTTTTCATCCTGCTCTTTTTGCAGGGCATAATACTTTTCCGCGACAACGGCCTGCTCTTCGAGTTTTTCGAGACTTTGATTGATTTCCCTCAGGATGTCGGACACGCGCGTCAGGTTTTCCCGTGTATCCTGAAGACGGTTTTCTGTTTCCCGGCGGCGCTCGCGATATTTGGAAACACCGGCTGCCTCCTCAAGGAAAACCCGCAATTCCTCCGGGCGCGCCTCAATAATGCGCGCAATCATGCCCTGGCCGATAATGGCATAGGCTCGCGGCCCCAGGCCTGTTCCCATGAAAATATCCTGGATATCCCGGCGCCGGACATTCATGCTGTTGATGTGATAGGAAGAACCGCCTTCACGCGTCAGAACCCGCCTTACCGCCAGTTCGTCATACCGGCCCCACTGCCCGAAAACACGATCCTCATCATTATCGAAGGCCAGTTCCACAGAAGCCCGGCCTGAAGACTTGCGCGCCAGGGTGCCGCTGAAGATAACATCACGCATGGACTCGCCACGCAATTCCGAGGCGCGTGACTCACCCAGCACCCACCTCACGGCATCGATAATGTTGGATTTGCCACAACCATTTGGCCCCACAACCCCTACAAGCTGTCCCTGTATCTGGATCGTGGTGGGATCAACAAATGATTTGAAGCCCGATAATTTAATTGCAGTCAGCCGCACAGTTCGGAAAATAAAGAGATAAACAGCAAAGCGCCTATCATACCATCCAGCCCGAATGTCTTTCATAAAAAACGACAAAGCCCCCCTCAAGTCAAACGCAGAAATGCCGTAAAAGAAGGAATGTACAAGCTTGTTTTTTATGTTACATTTTTTCAAGCAAACGCTTTTTTTATGTCATGTTTTTTACAAATTAGAATCTTTCCTTATGGCAAACTGCCGTATAATACTGAAAAATTTTTTGGAAAAAAATGTTATGCATAACTTAAAGTATGGTGTCGCTTCTTTTTTAATTCTGTTTGCATTGGGAAGCCTGCCGGTTCACCCCGCCCCCCAGAAAACCCAACCCCAAAAGCCTTGCCCAACCCAAAAGGCGAAAACAGACAAAAAAGCGCCGACAAAGGCAACTGCAAAAACATCAACCAAAAAAACAGCAAAAACAAAAAAAACAACCACTGCCGCAAACAAAAAAGGGAAGGCATCTGCCAGCAATCGCGTGTATGCCTCCCGCACAACATCAGGACAGGTTGTCGTGGATCGCCGGGTAACCGCGACACGCAAGCTGCTTGCCCAGGATCAGGGACATGTGCTGGCCAGTTCTCCGCGCGGTTCCAATTCCCTGGCCCCCATCTCTTTTCCTGAATTCTCGGCTTCTTCAGGCAGAGGCACTTCTTCCTTTGCGCACCAGGCCGGACTGGACAAGACAACCGATCCGCTTTCCCTGAGTTCCAGTGCCGTTTATGTGCTGGATCAATCTACACTGGACGTGCTTTTCCAGAAAAATGCGAATGTATCCCTGCCGATGGCTTCCATTACCAAGCTGATGACAGGGCTGGTCGTGGTTGAATCCATGCAGGATATGAGCGAGGTTATCGAAGTGACCAAAGACGATGCGGGCAGGGCAACCAGTTCCCGTCTGAAAGTCGGCACAAAGACGACTCGCGGCAACCTGCTTCATCTTGCGCTCATGAGTTCGGAAAACCGTGCCGCTGCGGCATTGGGACGCAACTATCCAGGTGGCCACGCTGCCTTTGTCGCCGCCATGAATATCAAAGCGAACACGCTGGGCATGTCAAATACCCATTATGTGGATACAACCGGACTTTCCAGCGACAACATGGCCAGTGCCGAAGACTTGGCCAAGCTCGTCATGGCAGCAGCCCAATATCCGATACTGAGACAGTTTTCCACTGACACTGGCTATGTCATCAACGATGGCTTCCGCCCGGTTCATTATTCCAATACCAACAGGCTGGTTCATAATCCCAACATGAATATCGAGCTGCAGAAAACCGGCTTCATTTCGGCGGCAGGAAGTTGCCTGGTCATGCAGGCAATCATTGAGGAACGCCCCATTGTCATGGTCTTCCTTGACGCAAAAGGCAAGGAATCGCGGATTTCGGATGTGATCAAGATCCGCAACTGGGTTCAGCGCACTAATAACGCCCCCAACAGCAAGCCGCAGGTTTGAGTCGGGACGCCCCAAACAAAAAGGAGCCTGAAATCACAGGCTCCTTTTTTTATACCGGTAAACGCCTGTCAGGCCTTGAACGGATGGCGCAGTACCAGTGTCTCCTCACGATCAGGGCCGGTAGAAACCATATCTATCGGAATACCGGCCAACGCTTCAATCCGGCGAACATAAGCGCGGGCGTTGGCAGGCAGGCTATCCACGGATTTGGCGCCAACCGTGCTTTCTTTCCATCCCGGTATCGTTTCGTAAATCGGCTCGCAGAGCGCCGCATCTTCCGCATTGGATGGGAAAATATCAATAACGCGGCCATCAAATTTGTAGCCGGTACAGATATTGATGCTTTCCAGGCCATCCAGCACATCCAGCTTGGTCAGGCAGATGCCGCTGACGCCATTGATCTGTATGGAACGCCTGAGCAAGGCGGCATCAAACCATCCGCAACGGCGCTGACGGCCTGTCACCGTGCCGAACTCCATCCCCACTTCGGACAGGTGTTTGCCGACACCTTCGTCCATGGGCAATTCCGAAGGAAACGGCCCTGAACCCACGCGAGTGGTATATGCCTTGGTGATGCCCAGGATATAGTGCAGCATGCCAGGCCCGACACCGGCGCCTGCTGCGGCATTGCCCGCTACACAGTTACTGGAAGTCACATAGGGATACGTGCCATGATCCACATCCAGAAGGCTGCCCTGCGCCCCTTCAAAGAGCAGGTTTGCGCCTGCTTTATAAGCCTGGTGCAATGCTGTTGAGACATCAGCCACAAGCGGCCTGACGCGCGGCACCATTGCCAGCGCATCGTCCAGTGTTTTCTGGAAATCGACCTGATCCACCTTCAGGTATCGCTGCAGGACGAAATTGTGATAGTCCATGTTTTCGCGCAGTTTTTCAGCAAAGCGGGTTTCGTTAAGCAAGTCTGAAACGCGGATGGCCCTTCTGGCGACCTTGTCTTCATAAGCCGGGCCAATGCCTTTTCCGGTCGTGCCGATCTTCGCGTCGCCGCGCGCAGCTTCACGCGCCTGATCCAGGACGGCATGATAAGGCAGGATGATCGGGCAGGCTTCCGATACTTTCAGGCGCGAAACCACCTCAATGCCCGCCTCTTCCAGCTTGTCGATTTCACGCAGCAGGTCGGGGATCGACAGCACACAGCCATTGCCGATATAGCAGGCAACGCCAGGACGCATGATGCCGGAGGGAATCAACTGCAAGGCGGTTTTCTGCCCGCCAATCACCAGCGTATGGCCTGCATTATGCCCGCCCTGAAAACGCACGACACCCTGTGCATGATCCGTCAACCAATCAACAATCTTCCCTTTTCCTTCGTCGCCCCACTGGGTGCCGATAA
>JAVBTJ010000059.1:0-28383 GCA_031556215.1 Oxalobacter sp. | reverse complement strand
AGTTGCATCGCGCTACTGTGCGTGGCCTTGGACTCCGTCGCCTGAATTCTGTTTCCACGCTGGAAGATACGCCAGCTGTTCGTGGAATGATTAACAAAGTGTCGTATCTCGTTAAAGTGGTTTCCTGATTTTCAGGACGCTGCCAACAGGATAAGTTATGAAATTGAATAATTTGCAACCCGCCACCGGCGCAAAACAAGTCAAACGCAGGGTCGGCCGTGGTATCGGTTCCGGCTTTGGCAAGACAGCCGGTCGTGGACACAAGGGCCAGAAATCCCGCGCAGGCGGTTTTCACAAGGTTGGTTTTGAGGGTGGACAGATGCCGCTGCAGCGCAGGCTGCCAAAGCGTGGCTTCAAGTCTATGGCCGCTCCTTATCGTACAGAAATTCGCCTCTCCGACCTGGAGAAGCTGGCGGTAAATGATATTGACCTGCTGGTATTGAAGCAGGCGGGTATCGTTTCCCAGCGCATCAGGGAAGTGCGTGTGATTCTCTCCGGTGAAATCAGCAAGAGCGTGAATCTTTCGGGTCTTTCTGTAACCAAAGGTGCTCGTGCGGCGATTGAAGGCCGTGGCGGCAAGATCGCGTAAGTGTAACGATACGGGGAAATCGATTGGCAACATCATCTAAAGCCGTGGCAAAAAGCTCGACAACAGGAGGGTTCCCCTGGAACCGCCTGTGGTTCCTTTTGGGCGCGCTGGTGGTTTACCGTGTGGGCGCGCATATACCGGTTCCGGGCATTGATCCGGATCAACTGGCATTTCTGTTCCGGCAGAATGAAGGTGGTATCCTGGGCATGTTCAACATGTTCTCGGGTGGCGCGTTGTCCCGCTTTTCGGTATTTGCACTGGGTATCATGCCTTATATTTCTGCATCCATCATTATGCAGATGATCGGTATTATTTCCCCGCAAGTTGAAGCGATGAAGAAGGAAGGCGAGGCAGGACGCCGTAAAATGACGCAGTATACGCGTTATGGCACCCTGCTTCTGGCGGCATTCCAGGGCCTGGGCATTGCCATTGCGGTTGAGTCCCAGCCGGGGCTGGTTGTTGATCCGGGCATGATGTTCCGTTTTACGGCAGTGGTGACACTGGTGACCGGTACCATGTTCCTGATGTGGCTGGGCGAGCAGATTACGGAAAGAGGGCTGGGTAATGGTATTTCCATCCTGATTTTTGCCGGTATTGCGGCGGGCCTGCCCACTGCTATCGGTGGCTTGTTTGAACTGGTTCGCACCGGTTCGATGAGCGCGATTTCTGCCCTGATCATCTGCGTGATTGTGGTGGCGGTGACCTACCTGGTTGTTTTCATCGAGAGCGGTCAGCGTCGTATTCTGGTAAATTACGCAAAACGCCAGGTCGGCAACAAGATTTATGGCGGCCAAAGCACGCATCTGCCATTGAAGGTAAATATGGCTGGTGTGATTCCACCGATTTTTGCTTCGTCGATCATTCTGTTTCCAGCAACGATTGCAGGATGGTTTGCAACCGGCACGGAATCGGATAATATGTTTGTCCGTTTTCTGAAGGATTTGTCCGCATCGCTGGGGCCAGGCGAGCCAATGCATGCCTTGCTTTATGCGGTTGCCATCATTTTCTTCTGTTTCTTTTATACGGCGCTGGTTTTCAACAGCCGTGAAACAGCAGATAACCTGAAGAAAAGTGGTGCGTTTATTCCCGGTATCCGTCCGGGCGAGCAGACAGCGCGTTATGTTGACAGGACTCTGATGCGTCTGACGCTGGCTGGTGCGGTATATGTGACACTGGTGTGTTTGCTGCCGGAATTTCTGGTGGCCAAGTGGAATGTGCCGTTTTATTTCGGTGGCACATCCCTCTTGATTCTGGTGGTTGTCACCATGGATTTCATGGCGCAGATCCAGAATTTCGTCATGTCGCACCAGTATGAATCGCTGTTGAAGAAGTCGAATTTCAAGGGTTCGGGAATGCCCCGCTGATTATTGAAAGAAAGAAGAGAATTAACGATATATGGCAAAAGATGACGTTATCCAGATGCAGGGCGAAATTATTGATAATCTGCCCAACGCAACCTTTCGCGTAAAACTGGAAAATGGGCATGTTGTGCTGGGGCACATATCCGGGAAGATGCGAATGAACTATATCCGTATTTTGCCGGGTGACAAGGTAACAGTAGAATTGACACCGTATGATTTAAGTCGTGCCCGGATTGTTTTCCGGTCAAAATAAGCGCGAACAGTAGTATTTTAGATTTGGAAGAGGTTGAAAATGAAGGTACAGGCATCTGTGAAGCGGGTTTGCCGCAATTGCAAGATCATCAAGCGCAATGGCGTATTACGTGTTATCTGCACGGAAAAGCGTCATAAGCAGCGTCAAGGTTAATAACGGCATTAATTAGGACTAACGAATGGCACGTATTGCAGGGGTAAACATTCCCAACCATCAGCACATTGTTATTGGCCTGACGGCCATTTACGGTATCGGTCGCCCACGCGCAAAAGAAATTTGCGAGGCGACCGGTGTGGAACCGTCAAAGAAGGTCAAGGACCTCGATGACAGCGAACTCGAAAAGCTTCGCGATGCTTTGAATCATTATCTGATTGAAGGTGATTTGCGTCGTGAAGTATCCATGAGCGTCAAGCGCCTGATGGATCTTGGTTGCTATCGCGGCCTGCGTCATCGTCGCGGCCTGCCTGTCAGGGGGCAGCGTACACGCACCAACGCGCGTACACGCAAGGGTCCGCGTAAAGCAGCCCAGGCACTGAAGAAATAAGACAAACCACCGTGTTTGAATCGTAGACGGATCAAGGATTTTTAAATATGGCAAAAGCATCGAGCAGCGCAGCATCCCGTGTGCGCAAAAAGGTGAAGAGAAATATTGCTGAAGGCGTTGCACACGTTCATGCGTCTTTCAACAATACCATCATCACGATTACAGACCGCCAGGGTAATGCCCTGGCCTGGGCAACTTCCGGTGGCGCAGGCTTCAAGGGTTCCCGCAAGTCGACCCCGTTTGCAGCACAGGTTGCGGCAGAATCTGCCGGACGGGTTGCAATCGAGTATGGCATCAAGAATCTGGAAGTGCGCATCAAGGGCCCAGGCCCAGGCCGTGAGTCGGCTGTGCGTGCACTGAACAACCTGGGTATCCGTGTTACCCAGATTCAGGATATCACCCCGATTCCACACAACGGCTGCCGCCCGCCAAAGCGTCGCCGTATCTGATTTTTATTGAAGACCACCGTCAGGTTGCGCGCAGCCTGACTAGCGCCTGAAGTCGTTTCGGCTTCGGGGCGTCATTGAAATGTAAAGGAAATATTGTGGCACGTTATATTGGGCCGAAGGCCAAACTCTCCCGCCGTGAAGGCACCGATCTTTTCCTGAAGAGCGCACGCCGCTCTCTCGATTCCAAATGCAAACTGGATGTCAAGCCTGGTCAACACGGCCTGCGCTCCGGTGCGCGTATGTCCGATTATGGCAACCAGTTGCGCGAAAAGCAGAAAGTCAAGCGCATGTACGGCATCCTGGAAAGACAGTTCCGCCGTTATTTTGCCGAAGCCGAGCGCAGAAAAGGCAATACGGGCGATAACCTGATGCAGCTTCTGGAAACCCGCCTTGATAACGTGACTTACCGCATGGGCTTTGGTTCAACCCGCGCCGAGAGCCGTCAGCTTGTCAGCCATCAGGCCATTACCGTCAATGGCAAGGTTGTGAATATTCCTTCCTACCTGGTCAAGCCAAACGATGTTGTCGCTATCCGCGAAAAGTCCAAAAAGCAGGCTCGCATTATCGAGTCGCTCTCACTGGCTGAGCAGATCGGCATGGCAGACTGGGTCTCTGTTGATTCCAAGAAGATGGAGGGCCAGTTCAAGCGTGTTCCGGATCGTTCGGAATTTGCAAACGATATCTACGAATCGCTGATCATCGAATTGTAGTCACGCTAAGCCGGTAAACTGCAGTTATTTTTATCCGTTTTACTTGTTAATGCCATCAGCCTTATCGGTGTAACGAGCCGAGGGTATTGAAAAGGACATTTTATGCCAAACAATTTTCTCAAGCCCCGCATCATCAATGTGGAAGTGCTGGGTTCCGGTCATTCCCGCGTGGAAATGGAACCTTTTGAGCGCGGTTACGGACACACGCTGGGCAATGCCCTGCGCCGTATCCTCTTGTCTTCCATGGCGGGCTATGCGCCAACGGAAGTGACTATTGCCGGTGTGGTACATGAATATTCCACGCTTGACGGCGTGCAGGAAGACGTGGTCGACCTGCTCCTGAATCTCAAGGGCGTTGTATTCAAGCTGCATAACCGTGATTCGGTTACCCTGACCCTGAAGAAGGAAGGAAGCGGTATCGTTACGGCGGCGGATATTGAACTGCCGCACGATGTTGAAATCATCAATCCGGAACATGTGATTGCCCACCTGACGGAAAGCGGCAAGCTGGATATGCAGGTCAAGGTTGAGACAGGTCGCGGTTATGTGCCGGGCAATGTACGTCGCTTGTCAGAAGATGCCAACAAGACGATTGGCCGCATCATTCTGGACGCCTCATTTTCTCCGGTTCGCCGTGTGTCCTATGCCGTTGAGTCTGCCCGTGTTGAACAGCGTACCGACCTGGACAAGCTGATTATCAATATTGAGACGAACGGGGTTATTACGGCTGAAGAGGCGATTCGCCAGTCTGCCCGTATCCTGGTTGACCAGTTGAGCATTTTTGCGGCTCTTGAAGGTACCGAGACTTCTTCTGAAGCCCTTTCACAGCTGCCGCCAGTTGATCCGGTTCTGTTGCGTCCGGTAGATGATCTTGAACTGACGGTACGTTCTGCAAACTGCTTAAAGGCCGAGAATATCAATTACATTGGCGACTTGATCCAGCGCAGTGAAAACGAGCTGTTGAAGACGCCGAACTTGGGCCGCAAGTCACTGAACGAAATCAAGGAAGTGCTGGCTTCCCGTGGACTGACTCTGGGCATGAAGCTGGATAACTGGCCGCCGCCAGGACTTGAGAAGTAATTTATTTTTCATCGATTTTTATAACATGACCGGCCCGCGGCCAAGCTGCCGATAGAAGAGCTGGATTTAAGATAAAGAGGTTATATCATGCGTCATCGTCACGGTCTGAGAAAACTCAACCGCACATCATCACACCGCCTTGCCATGCTGCGCAACATGACTGTTTCGCTCCTGCGCCATGAGGCGATTAAAACCACCCTGCCAAAGGCCAAGGAACTGCGCCGTGTTGTCGAGCCGATGCTGACGCTCGGCAAGAAGGATACCGTGGCGAACAAGCGCCTGGCGTTCAACCGTCTGCGTGATCGTGAAATCGTGGTCAAGCTGTTTGCTGAACTGGGCCCGCGTTATGCCAACCGTAACGGTGGTTATCTGCGTATCCTGAAAATCGGCAACCGTGTTGGTGACAATGCGCCAATGGCTTATGTTGAGCTGCTGGATCGTCCGGAACCGACCGTTATCGAGGGAGCATAACCTGATAACAGGGGTGTTTGAATATCAAAAAGGCCGGATTTTTCCGGCCTTTTTGTTTTTTTTTGCTTCCTGATTTCGCGTAAACTGTGAGAGCAGATAAGAAAGGGGGGAATGGCATGGACACGGTTCTGCTGGTTTATAGTACGGCGCCGGATGGGGAAACGGCGAAAAAAATAGCGCAGGGACTGGTTGAAAAAAAACTGGCGGCCTGTGTCAGCATGGTACCGGGCTTGTTGTCGGTATATCGCTGGCAGGGCGCTGTTGAAGAGGCAACGGAAGTCTGCCTCATGATCAAAACAACCCAAAGGCAGCTTTTGGCGCTGTCTGAACAACTGGTGGCAATGCACCCTTATGATGTGCCGGAACTGATTGCCCTGTCGGTGACAGACGGGCTGCCTGCTTATATGCAGTGGGTCAGGGAGGAAACAGCCTAAAGAAGCGCTTCCTTAACTGATCGGGAAAAAGCGTGCCAGACTCAGCGAAATACCCATCGCCAGGGGGATGGAAAAATTGTCGTCCATCTTGATCTGCTTTTCATAGATTTCGGCCAGCATGGCGATGGTGATGCCAACGAGTCCCATGATGACAAAGGCCGTAGCGCGGCTGTAAAGAAGGACAAAAAAAGCGAGCACGGCGGCAGATGACAGGCAGAAAGCGACAGATCCCTCAATGCTTTTGCTGCCGTGGTTGATTTTGTGCTTGCCGATTTTCCTGCCAATCAGGGCGGCACAGGTGTCGCCGATCAGCATGGTGGAGAGGGCAACCATGGCGATGGTTTTCTCAAAAAGCAGGGCGACCATGAGCGCTGCGGCAATAACATGGGGTGCCCCGCTTAAGCGAAAGGTGTTTCCGGTTTCGTTTTCTCTCAGCATTTTGCCGAAGAACCGGCCATAGGTGGCAATAAAAAAGGGCCATTTTTTGTAGTATCCGTACTCAATGAGGACTTGCCCAAAAAGCAGGACGGCAAAAATACAGACATTCCAGACACGCGGCAGGATACCGAGGGAAACTACCATCCAGAGCGAACTCAGGTGGATCAGTTTTCGCAGGATTTCCTGCCGGTAGGTAATTTGTTTGGCCATTTACTTCGTCTGGTTGGGGTGATTGGGGGAATCCGCTTCTGAAAGGCCGGTCAAATCCTGTATCCAGCTTGTGGCTTCTTCTAGGCCGACTCGCTTGGGGGCGGAAAAGAGCTGGGTGGTGAAGGGAAACGGCTGGCCTTGTTCATCAACATAGCTGTTTAAGATCGTCCGGGTTTGCCGCAGGGCCTGGGCGGATTCGCTTCGGTTAAGTTTGTCCGATTTGGTCAGGATGCAGTGAATGGGTTTGCCTTTCCCGGCAAACCATTCCAGCATTTGCACGTCGAGATCCTGGAAAGGGCGGCGGGCATCCATGACGAGGACAAGGCCGACAAGCTGGCGACGTGTCATGAGATAGTCGCCCAGCAGTTTTTGCCAGTGCAGTTTGGCGTTGCCGGAAACTTCTGCATAGCCGTATCCCGGCAGGTCGACCAAAAAGGCTTCAATTTCCTCTTCTTTTACCGGGTCTTTCCGGTGCTGCGCCACATGGGCGCCGCCGATGGAAAAGAAGTTGATGTGCTGGGTACGTCCCGGTGTCCGGGAAGCTTTCGCCAGGTTTTTCTGGTTGCACAGCAGGTTGATGGCGGTGGATTTACCGGCGTTGGAGCGCCCGGCAAAGGCAATCTCCGGCACGTCCAGCCGCGGCAGGTCGCGCAGGTGGTTGACGGTAGTATAAAAGCGGGCCTGCCAGAGTCGGGACATGTTCAGGGCAATATTTTTTCAAGTGCAAAAAGGTCTTCTGCTGATTCACGGCGGCGGACAAGGTGTGCCTGTCCATTGTCAACGATGACTTCAGCGGCCCTTCCACGGGTGTTGTAGTTTGAGGCCATGACCATGCCGTATGCACCGGCGGACATGATGGCAAGCAGGTCGCCCTGCTCCACGGCGAGTTCGCGCTGTTTTGCCAGCCAGTCGCCGGATTCGCAGATCGGGCCGACGATGTCGTAGGTGGCGGCAGCAACATCGCGTTTTTCGACGGGCAGTACCGTGTGCCATGCTTCGTACATGGCCGGGCGTACCAGGTCGTTCATGGCCGCATTGACGACGACATAGTTTTTTGCGGCATTGGTTTTGAGGTATTGCACTTCGGAGAGCAGAATGCCCGCATTGCCCGAAATGGAGCGACCGGGTTCAACGATGAGACCGATGGGCTTGCCGTTGTGCCTGCTCTGGCGCCACTGGTTGATGCGGGCATACAGGCGGGCGATGTAGTCCGGAATTGCAACGGTTTTTTCCTGGTCGTAGGTAATGCCGACGCCGCCGCCAATATCGATATGGTGCAGTTCGATGCCTTCGCCGGACAACCGGTCAAAAAGCGTGACGATCCGGTCAAAGGCTTCAAGCAGGGGGGCATCGTCCAGTAATTGTGACCCGATATGGCAATCGATGCCGGTGATGGTGATGTTCGGCATCGCAGCGGCTGTTTTGTAGCAGTCGAAGGCTTCATCGTATGCCACGCCAAACTTGTTTTCCTTGAGGCCGGTCGAGATATAGGGATGGGATTTGGGATCAACATCCGGGTTGACGCGAAAGGAAATGCGGGCGGTGGTTCCCATTTCACCTGCAATGTCATTAATGCGGTGCAGTTCGGCGGGCGATTCGATATTGAAGCACAGGACATCGTTTTCCAGGGCAAAGCGGATTTCTTCCGCTGTTTTCCCGACCCCGGAGAAGATGACTTTGCGAGGATCACAGCCAGCGGCGATGATGCGGGCTAGTTCGCCGCCCGAGACAATGTCAAACCCGGCACCCAGGTCGCCCAGAATTTTCAGGACGGCCAGGTTGGAGTTGGACTTGACTGAAAAGCAGACGAGCGCCGGGGCATCCGGATGCTGGTGCGTTCTGAAGGCATCCGCGTAAGCCAGATAGTTTTCCGTCAGAGCCGCGCGGGAGTAGACATACAGGGGCGTACCGTATTTCCGGGCGATATCGGTCAAAGGGACACCATCGGCGCACAGTGTATTGCCCTGGTAAGAAAAATGCGTCATTGGCATGTTTTAGTCTTTCTGGTCTGTTTTGTCCGTGTCGTTTGCCGGGGTTTCAGGCGTTGCTGTGTCCTGCTGTGGCGCCTGCGGCGTGGCAGGCGGTTCTGGCGGTATCAGCTTCGGATTCTTTGGCGGCGGAGGCCGCTTGGTCGGATAGGTTTTTGGCATGACCAGTTGCCCGGTTTGCCCGCAGGCAGCCAGAAGGAAGGCCGAAGCAATAATAACGAAAAGCGTGTTGCGTGATTTCATGGCCTTAGAAAACGTCAGTGTCGTC
Organism: Oxalobacter sp.; assembly: GCA_031556215.1. Taxonomy (GTDB): domain Bacteria; phylum Pseudomonadota; class Gammaproteobacteria; order Burkholderiales; family Burkholderiaceae_D; genus Oxalobacter. The sequence goes on along the minus strand of JAVBTJ010000059.1, from coordinate 19,588 downwards.
ATCCGCGTGTGGTTCGGGTTCCTTGTGTTCGACACCCAGGTTGTTGACGACGGAACCCGGCGGATTTTCAACATAAAAATATTCGCCATTGACGGAAAGGACGCCTTCGGGAATGGGCCTGTCCTGGACGGGTACATTTTTGAGCGCGACTTTCATGTAGTTGATCCATATTGGCAGGGCCAGCCCGCCACCGGTTTCACGGCTGCCCAGGTTCCTGGGGCGGTCATAGCCGATCCAGGCAATGCCGACCAGCTTGGGTTGGTAGCCGGCAAACCAGGCGTCAACAGAGTCGTTGGTGGTGCCGGTCTTGCCCGCCAGGTCGGGGCGGTTCAACGAGAGCGCGCGCACGGCGGTACCGTGGCGGACAACGTCCTTCATCATGCTGTCCATGATGAAGGCATTGCGTTCGTCGATGACGCGGTTAGCTTCATCACCGGCTTTATCCGGTTTGGCTTCGGCAATGATTTCCCCCTTGATGTCGGTCATGTAGGAAACAAGGTAGGGAGATACTTTGTATCCGCCGTTGGCAAAAACGGCGTAAGCGGCGGCCATCTGCAATGGCGTGACCGAACCGGCGCCAAGCGCCAGCGTCAGGTATGGCGGGTGCTTGGCGGCATCAAAACCAAAGCGGGTCAGGTATTCCTGCGCGTATTGGGGGCCAATCTGGTTCAGGACGCGAATGGAGATCATGTTTTTGGACTTGGTCAGGCCGCGTCGCATGGTCATGGGGCCTTCATATTTGGCATCATAGTTTTTCGGCTCCCATGCCTGTCCGCCGGTTTGCGTTGCCGTGAACTGGATGGGGGAGTCATTGATGATGCTGCCCGGAGAAAACTTTCTCTCAAGTGATGCTGAATAGATGAAAGGCTTGAAAGAGGAGCCGGGCTGGCGCCATGCCTGTGTGACGTGGTTGAATTTTCGCTTGTTGAAGTCAAAGCCGCCTACCATCGATTTGATCGCGCCATCCTGTGAACTGATGGAAACGAAGGCCGATTCCACGTCCGGCATCTGGGAGATGGCCCAGGTGTTGTCTTTTTCCTTTGTGACACGAATGATCGCGCCTTTTCTGATCTGTTTGTTGGGTTTGGCGGTAGAAGCAAGGCCTGCTGCGGCAAAACTAAGCCCTTTGCCTGTGATATTGATTTCTTCGCCGGAAGAGATGACAGCCTTCACGGCTTTGGGGGAGGCATCCAGGACAATGGCGGACAGCAGTTCGTCGTTGTCCGGGTAATGGGCCAGTTCGGTTTCAATGGCTTCGGCCGCGTCGTCCTTGGATGCCGGGATTTCCATGTAACCTTCCGGCCCACGGAAGCCGTGGCGTTTTTCGTAGTCCATGACGCCGTCCCTCACTGCGCGATAGGCTGCTTCCTGGTCGGTGCTGATGATGGTGGTGTAGACGTTCAGGCCTCTTGTATAGGTTTCTTCCTTGTATTGCTCGTAAACGAGCATCCGTGCCATTTCGGCAACAAATTCAGCATGAATGGAGAATTCGTTGGATTTGTTTTTGATCGTGATGACTTCGTCTCTGGCCTTTTCGTAGTCGGCCTGGCTGATATAGCCAAGCTGGTACATGCGCTGGAGGATGTACTGCTGCCGGACTTTGGCGCGGGCCGGGTTGGCGACCGGGTTGTTGGCAGACGGTGCCTTGGGGAGCCCTGCCAGCATGGCGGCTTCAGCCGCCGTGACATCCTGGAGCCGCTTGCCGAAATAAATCTGGGCGGCAGAGGCAAAGCCGAAAGCACGCTGTCCCAGATAAATCTGGTTCATGTAGATTTCAAAAATCTGGTCTTTGGTCAGAGCACTTTCGATTTTCCATGCCAGCATGGCCTCATACATTTTCCGGGTGAGGGTTTGTTCGCTGGTCAGGAAGAAATTGCGGGCAACCTGTTGGGTGATGGTGGAAGCGCCCTGCCTGCTGCCGCCAGCCATGTTGCGGACGGCCGCACGCATGATGCCGAGGTAATCAATGCCGCCGTGCTGGTAGAAGCGGTCGTCTTCAATGGCTAAAACCGCTTTTTTCATGACATCCGGGATGTCGTTGAAGCGGATCAGGTTGCGTCTTTCCTCGCCGAATTCACCGATGAGCACGTTGTCTGCCGTGAAGATGCGCAGCGGCATTTTAGGCTGGTAATCGGTTAGTTCATCCAGGCTTGGCAGGTTGGGATAAACCATTATCATGGCAAAAGCGCCCGTCAGCGCGCCAGCGATACCCAGCCCGAAACACAGGACAGCCATGTTAAAGAGTAAGCGCAAAACCCTTTGTTTGGTCCACGGTTCTTTTTTTCGGGGGGAGCCCTTTTTGTTCCTGAAGATCATGCAGTGAAAACGGTAAGACAATGAGAACCGACATTATCCTAGAAACTGGGAATCTTCGCATTGGAATATTGTGTTCCCGGCCAAATTAATTTGTAATTTTGTCTGTTTTGTCCACAAGGGGGCCGGAAAATGAATGTAAGGTATTCTCGGATGGAATCACAGGTTACAATTTCTCATGCACGAAAATATATTTCTGGTCGGCCTGATGGGTTCCGGCAAAACAACGGTGGGGCGGGCGCTGGCAAAGCGGCTCGGGATGCGCTTTATCGATTCGGATCATGAAATTGAATTCCGTACGGGCGCGTCTATTTCCTGGATATTTGAAATCGAGGGCGAGGATTCTTTCCGCAAGCGGGAGGCCGAGGCCATTCGTGACTTGACGGAGCGAAAAGGGGTTGTGCTGGCGACCGGTGGGGGCGCTGTCATCAATCCGGAAAACCGGCGCTATCTCAAGGAGCGCGGCACCGTCGTTTATTTGCGCGCTTCCGTCAATAATGTGCTTCAGCGAACCATGCATGACAAGAACCGCCCGCTTTTGCAGACGGAAGATCCGCGAAAGAAAATGGAGGAGCTTTCACAGCAGCGCGAACCGCTGTACAGTGAGGTGGCGGATATTGTTATTGATACCGGTCGCCAGAATGTGCATGCGATGGTGCAGACTATCCTGGGGAAAATGTCAGGGAAGCGCAAGGATGCAAAACCGGGCGGGAAAAACGATGCGAAACGGAAAAACCGCAGGAAAAACGAGGGGGCGCAGAGAAAAAGCATGCTGACAGAAAAATCCGATCAGATTCATTTGCAGGTTGATCTTGGCGAGCGCAGCTATCCGATTGAAATCGGGCCGGGGCTTCTGGATGACAGCCGGTTGATTGCCCGGCTGGTCAAAGGGATGCGGGTGGCGGTTGTGACAAATACGGTTGTCGCGCCCCTGTACCTGGAAAGAATGACCCGTTCTCTCGTTGCAGCAGGCAAGCAGGTTATTCCCATTATCCTGCCGGATGGCGAGCAGGAAAAAAACTGGGCGAGCCTGATGAAGGTGTTTGATGTCCTGCTTGAACATAAATGCGACCGCAAAACGACGTTGCTCGCGCTGGGCGGCGGTGTGATCGGCGATCTGACCGGTTATGCGGCAGCCAGTTTCATGCGGGGCGTTCCTTTTGTGCAGGTGCCGACAACGCTTCTGGCTGAAGTGGATTCTTCGGTGGGCGGGAAAACCGGGATTAATCACCCGTTGGGCAAGAACATGATTGGCGCGTTTTACCAGCCGGAGGCGGTGATTGCGGATACCTTGACACTCAATACCCTGCCGGATCGTGAATTGTCTGCCGGGATGGCTGAAGTGATCAAGCATGGCGCCATTCTGGATCAGGATTATTTCGCGTGGCTGGAAAAGGATGTGGCCCGGCTGATGGCGCGTGACGGCGCTGCACTGGCTTATGCCATTGGCCGTTCGTGCGAGATCAAGGCGGATGTGGTGCGCCAGGATGAAAAGGAGAGCAGCGGTTTGAGGGCGCTCCTGAATTTCGGACATACTTTCGGCCATGCCATTGAGGCCGGGCTGGGATTCGGTGAGTGGCTGCACGGTGAGGCGGTTGGTTGCGGCATGGTGATGGCGGCGGATCTGTCGTGCCGGATGGGATGGCTGGATGCCGCATCGAAAGAACGGATCCGGAAACTGGTTGCCGCGGCCGGATTGCCGACGGTGGCCCCTGACCTGGGCGCGGATCGCTGGATTGAACTGATGCAGGTGGACAAGAAAAACGCGGGCGGTGAAATCCAGTTCATCCTGTTGAAATCGCTGGGTTCGGCAGCGATCACAACGGTGCCGGAAGACATGCTGCGCGCTACGCTGGATGCCTGTACCAGACCGGCGTAATTGATAACCGTGCTTATGACGCAGGGATAGATATGAACCCATACCAGTTGGCCGCTTATGCCGCAAAATCGTCAGAGTCTCGAGGGCGTGTCTACGATGAGCCGGAACCGGTGACGCGCACGGCATTCCAGCGTGACCGCGACCGGATTATCCATTGCGGCGCATTCCGGCGGCTGGAGTACAAAACGCAGGTTTTTGTCAATCATGAAGGGGATCTTTTTCGTACCCGCTTGACGCACAGCCTGGAAGTGGCGCAGATCGCCCGCTCGGTTGCGCGTAACCTGCAGTTGAACGGCGATCTGGTTGAGGCGATTTCGCTTGCGCATGACCTGGGGCATACGCCTTTCGGACATGCCGGGCAGGATGCGCTGAATGCCTGCATGACAGATTACGGTGGATTTGAGCATAATCTTCAGAGCATTCGTGTTGTCGAGGAACTGGAACAACGATACGGCGCTTTTAACGGCCTGAACCTGACGTTTGAAACGCGTGAGGGGATTCTCAAGCATTGTCCGGAGGAAAAGGCTGCCGGACTGGGCGAACTGGGCCACCGTTTCCTGGAAAACCGGCAACCCTCGCTGGAAGCACAACTGGCCAACAAGGCCGATGAGATTGCCTACAACAATCATGATATTGAGGATGGCCTGCGTTCCGGGCTGATTACGGTACCGCAGTTGCAGGAAATCGATCTCTTTGCCCGCCACTGGCATGAGGTGAAAGCGGAGATGCCCGACATCAGTGAACGGCGGATGATTTATGAAACGATCCGCCAGATGATCGGCACGCTGGTTGTTGACCTGTCACGCGCTTCCCTGGACAGGATACGGGAGGCGGCGCCATCCGGTATTGAGGATGTGCGCGCCAGTGGGCCACTGATTGCTTTTTCGGATGTCATGGAGCAGGAAGCCGGGATGCTCAAGGATTTTCTTTTCAAGAACCTTTACCGGCACTACCAGGTCAATCGCATGAGCAGCAAGGCACGGCATATTATCCGGCAGCTTTTTCAGGTATTCATGGATGATCCCTCCCTGTTGCCGCCGGATACCCGCGCACCGGGCGATGGAAAGGAGGAGCGCGCCCGCCATATTGCCGATTACATTGCCGGAATGACAGACCGGTATGCGATGCGGGAGTATCGGCGGCTTTTCGAGGTGGAAGAAGTTTGAATCTCTTTAATCAGCGATTCTTTTCTTTTGGGGTGTTATTCAATTTCAGGCTGGACGCTCGCAATGCCAACCTGGGCGCTTCCCTGCGCCAGACGGATGGTGACATTGCCCGGTACCGGCAGTTTGAGCGGGGAACGGATAACCCGCCCTTGTTTATCGGTAATGATGGCGTAGCCGCGCTCAAGGGTTCTTTCCGGGCTGAGTAATTCCAGTTGGGCATGAAGCGAGGTGACGCTTTGGCGGTGCCGCGCCGCGCCTGAGACCACAAGCGATGTCATCTGCCGCCGGATACTCTGGAGCAGGGTGTGGTATCCCGCTGTATCCGGCAGTTTTCCTTTGAGGCGGGTTTCCAGGTGCATCAAGCGGTTTTTGGCATCGGTGATGATCCGGTTTTGGGCATTGGACAAGCGGTCGGCGAGGGCCTGAAGCCGGATTTTTTCGCGCTGGGTGTAGGTGGCCGGGCTGACAAGGCGACGGGATGCCATATCAACGCCCTGGCGGGCGTTTGCCATGATGCGTTCCATCGCGTACTGGAGGTCTTCTGCCTGTGTTTGCAGGGTATTTAACCAGTCTGCCCGTGGGCGGGTCGCTATTTCAGCCGCGCCGGTCGGGGTCGGGGCGCGCAGGTCGGCAACAAAGTCGGTGATGGTGGTGTCCGTTTCATGGCCGACACCGGAAATGACGGGGATGGCAGAGGCGGCAATTGCTCGCGCGACGGCTTCTTCGTTGAAGCTCCACAAATCTTCCATGCTGCCGCCGCCCCGGCAGACGATCAGGATATCGGTTTCTGAACGCGAGGAGGCAGTCTGGATGGCTTCGGCGATTTTGTCGCCAGCGCCTTCACCCTGGACAGGGGCCGGGTACAGGATAATCCGGATATGCGGCGCGCGACGGGAAAGGGTGGTCAGGACATCCCGCAACGCGGCGGCCTGCAGGCTGGTGACAATGCCGATGGTTCGGGGAAAAAGGGGCAGGGGGCGTTTTTTTTCGGCTTCGAAAAGCCCTTCTTTTGCGAGTTTTTCCTTCAGGCGCTGAAATGCCTCAAAGAGGTTTCCGACACCGGCATGGCGGAGGGCTTCTACATTTAACTGGTAATCACCGCGAGCCGGGTAGAGGGTGACAGTGGCGCGGGCTTCGATTTTGTCCCCGTTTTTGATGTCGAAGCCAACGGACTGCGTGCGTCCGCGAAACATGACGGCCCGTATCTGTGCGGTATCGTCCTTCAGCGTGAAATACCAGTGTCCTGAGGCCGCGCGCGTGAAATTGGAAACTTCTCCTGCGATCCAGGTCAGGGAAAAACTTTTTTCCAGCAGACGGGCGACAGACTGGTTGAGCGCCGAGACAGTCAGGACAGGCGGGGCTGCTGCGATCGTATTTTGTTCTGCCGGATCAGTATTCATGCGGTTTTAGGAAAAAAGCAAGAGGGGTTTCAAGGCGAAAATCAGCCAAATTCTCTTTCGGACAGGATGTCATCAACAAGCCACTGGGGATAAAACTTTGCCACAACCGGGCCATTTGTCCGAAGCGCATGGCAGCCGTCAAGATGGAAAGGTTTTTCACCGCTTTGCTGAAAGGCGGTTTTTTCGCTGGTATCCTTTTCGCCAAAAATCAGAACCTGTACTGCCACATAGGGGAGGAGTTCGATCAGTTCGTTCATGTGGGAGCAGCCGGCGGTTTTGCCCAGGCGTTCGCGGACGCCCTGCCGGAATTTGTTCAGGAGATTTAACCCGATCAGTTTCTGGTATTCTGGCTCGATGGTTTCGCAGTAGCCCTCAAAAGGCACCTGCTCAAATATGACCTTGACGCCAACGATATTGGATTTGGCGTCTGTTGTGACGCGAATCAGCAAATCGTGGACAGGCCGGTTTGCCGGGATGACGAAAGAGGTGACATCCAGGTCAAAGGGTTTGACATCGGTAAAATGGGCGTCAATATCCCAGAGATCGTCGTCCCTCAGGTAAAATTCAACCTGGAGTTTTCGGGTATGCTTGAGCTGGCGTCGATTGGGCGAATCAGGGAGTGGCATGGTTTACCAGGATAAACAGTCTGTGGCATGAAAGGCGGCATCGAAACGACCATAACCGGCTGTGCCAAAAGTAATCTTTTATTTTACCAGACCCCCCGGATGCGTGCAAAAGCGGATTTTCAAGGGGTTTCCCGGCCAGGATAAAAAAATGTAAAAAATTTCCCCATACTGTTTATATATACAGTAAAATCATGTTTCGCAATAACCCCATTAATTTTTGTTTCCGGGAAGACGCTCATGGACGATAAGAAAGCAAATTCAGAAAAAGGCAAAGCTTTGGCCGCTGCCCTGGCGCAGATTGAAAAGCAGTTTGGCAAAGGTTCGGTCATGCGCATGGATGACGGTGCGGTGGCAGAGGAACTGGCTGTTGTTTCGACGGGGTCGCTCGGGCTGGATATCGCGCTGGGTGTTGGCGGCTTGCCGCGTGGCCGTGTCGTCGAGATATATGGCCCGGAGTCTTCCGGTAAAACCACGCTGACGCTCCAGGTGATTGCCGAGATGCAGAAACTGGGGGGAACCTGCGCTTTTATCGATGCCGAGCACGCGCTGGATGTGAATTATGCCCAGAAACTGGGGGTGAATCTGCATGAATTGCTGATTTCCCAGCCGGATACAGGAGAGCAGGCGCTTGAAATTACGGATGCGCTGGTGCGTTCCGGCGCGGTTGACCTGATCGTGATTGATTCGGTTGCAGCGCTGACGCCCAAGGCGGAAATCGAAGGCGACATGGGTGATTCCCTTCCGGGCCTGCAGGCCCGCCTGATGTCGCAGGCGCTGCGCAAGCTGACCGGCAGTATCAACCGGACCAATACAACGGTGATTTTCATTAACCAGATCAGGATGAAAATCGGGGTGATGTTCGGTAATCCCGAGACGACAACCGGCGGCAATGCGCTGAAGTTTTATTCGTCCGTTCGCCTGGATATCCGCCGTACTGGTTCCATCAAATCCGGCGATGAGGTGATCGGAAACGAAACGCGGGTCAAGGTGGTTAAAAACAAGACGGCGCCGCCGTTCAAGGAAGCCCATTTCGATATTCTTTATGGCGAGGGGACTTCGCGTGAAGGGGAGATCCTGGATCTGGGCGCGGATGCCAAGATTGTGGACAAGGCCGGAGCATGGTACAGCTATAACGGCGAGCGTATCGGCCAGGGTAAGGATAATGCCCGTAACTATCTTCGCGAGCGTCCGCAGCTGGCGCGTGAAATCGAAAACAAGGTTCGTGCGGCGTTAGGGGTGCCGGAGTTGCCGCCTTTAGCGGGCGATGGCAAGGCGGCTGCCGAAAAAGCCCCGGCAAAGGCATCCGCCAAAGCGCCGCCTGCGGAAAAATAAGGCGACGGTACGTCTTTTGCACCGGATATGATGCGCGCCTCCAGCCTGAAGGCAAGAGCACTGCGCTATCTGTCTGCGCGTGACCATAGCGAGAAGGAACTGAAAGGCAAGCTCCTTCGTTTTGCGCAGGAGGGGGATGATGTCGATGCTCTGCTGGCATGGTTAAAGGAGCAAGGCTTCCTGTCGGATGCGCGTTTTGTCGAATCGCTGGTTCGCCGCCGCAGGGATCGCTATGGCAACAGCCGGATCAGGCAGGAATTGCGCAATCATCAGGTGGCGGAAGATTTGCCGGAGCCGGCCATGCAGGAACTCATGGAAAATGAGGTTGCGCGCGCACATGACGTCTGGGAGCGGAAATTCGGGGTGTTGCCGACCGAAGCCAAAGAACGCGCCCGGCAGATGCGTTTTCTCCAGCAACGGGGTTTTTCATCCGATGCCATACACAAGGTGATGACAGGCCGAAGAGATTGACTACGGTTCTGATTGCCAATTTTCAGCCGGGTAAAAAGGGGATATTTCACCGCTACCCGGCTTTTTTGCGGGTGTAGATGCGGTAGGCGAGGATCAGGCCGCCGATGCCGACCATCATCATGGGAAGGGACAAAAGCTGCCCTGCTGAAATGGTAATGGGGCCAAGCGGCACTTCATAGTCCGGTGTGCGGAAGTATTCCGTGAAAAAGCGCGCCATTCCGTAAAGCAGGCAGTAAAGTGCGGTAACCGCGCCAAGTGGCCGGGGTTTTTTGGCATAGATCCACAGGATCACGGCGACCATGAGTCCGTCAACCAGTGCCTGGTAAATGGGGGAGGGATGTCGGGGATAACTGTCAAAATTGGGCCAGATCATGGCCCAGGGTAATGACGCATCGGCAATGCGGCCCGGCAGTTCGGCATTGATGAAGTTGCCTATCCGGCCTGCGATGTAACCAAAACTGATAAGAGGGGAAATCAGGTCCATTGTGGCGAGAAAGGCCCGGCCTTTTTTCCTGCCGTATATCCACATGGCAATCGCAACGCCGAATGCGCCGCCGTGATAGGACATGCCGCCCTTCCAGACCGCAAAAATCTGAAACGGATGTGAAAAATAATAGGCGGGATCATAGAAAAGCACTTCGCCAAGCCGCCCGCCAATGACAACACCCAGCACGCCGTAAAACAGGAGGTCGTCAAGATCTTTTGCCGTCCATCCGGCCTGTGCCATGTGGGGTTGCCGGATACGGATCCTGCCGAAAAACAGGAACATCATGAAGCCAAGCAGATACATCAGCCCGTACCAGTGGATGGCAAGCGGCCCGAGCTTGAAGGCTATCGGGTTGGGCATGGGATGGATCAACATGGCGGTCTGCTTTTATGGCTTGGGACAAGTATTTTGTCATATTTGGGGGGGACTGGGCGGCGATTATTTTTTTCTGGAGGCTTTTTTTGCGTTTTTCGGGGAAGACGCAGCATTTTGATGGGGGGAATGACACGCAGAGTGAGGTTTCGTGTCAAAATATTTCTTTTTTGAATCAGATCAGCGGAGAAATACAAAATGCCGGAATATCGTTCCAGAACGTCCACGCATGGACGCAATATGGCAGGTGCCCGCGCTTTATGGCGTGCGACCGGAATGAAGGATGGGGATTTTAACAAGCCCATTATTGCTGTCGTCAATTCCTTTACCCAGTTTGTGCCGGGGCATGTCCATCTCAAGGATCTGGGGCAGATGGTGGCGCGCGAGATCGAGGCGGCTGGCGGCGTTGCCAAGGAATTCAATACGATTGCGGTGGACGATGGCATTGCGATGGGGCATGGCGGGATGCTGTATTCATTGCCTTCGCGCGAACTGATTGCCGATTCGGTTGAGTACATGGTCAATGCGCACTGCGCGGATGCGATGGTATGCATTTCCAATTGCGACAAGATTACGCCGGGGATGTTGATGGCTTCCCTGAGGCTGAATATCCCGACGGTTTTTGTTTCCGGCGGCCCGATGGAAGCGGGCAAGTTGGCCGATATCATGCATGGACAGAAAACGACTGCGGCGGCTGGCAAGGTCATCAAGATCGACCTGATTGATGCCATGATCCAGGCGGGTAATCCCAATGTCAGCGATGAGGAAGTCATGGATTACGAGCGCTCGGCTTGCCCGACCTGCGGTTCATGCGCCGGGATGTTTACCGCCAATTCCATGAATTGCCTGATGGAGGCGCTGGGCATGGCGTTGCCGGGAAACGGGACGCTGATGGCGACGCATGCCGACAGGAAAGAACTTTTCCTGCGTGCCGGCCGCACGATTGTGGAACTGGCCAAGCGGTATTACGAAAAAGATGACGCTTCTGCGCTGCCGAGAAGCATTGTGACCAAGACAGCGCTGGAAAATGCGATGGCGCTGGATGTGGCGATGGGTGGGTCAACCAATACGGTTTTGCATCTGCTGGCCGCAGCCAATGAGGCCGAGGTGCCGTTTGTGATGGCGGACATTGACCGGGTTTCCCGCCATGTGCCCTGCCTGTGCAAGGTGTCGCCTGCTACGCATGATTATTTTATTGAGGATGTGCATCGGGCAGGCGGGATTTTCGGTATCCTGGCTGAACTGGCGCGGGCCGGGCTGCTGGATACCAGTGCCCCGACGGTGCATAGCCCGACAATGGCGGACGCGGTGGCGCATTATGACATTGTGACCACAAAGGATGAGGAAGTCAAAAAGCTGTATCGCGCGGCGCCCGGCGGCATACCGACCCAGGTGGCGTTTTCGCAGGATCGGCGGTATGACGGACTGGATACCAACAGGGAGTCCGGCTGTATCCGTAACCGCGAGCACGCCTACACACAGGATGGTGGCCTGGCGGTTTTGCACGGCAATATCGCGCTGGACGGCTGCATTGTGAAAACGGCTGGCGTGGATGAGAACATCTGGCAATTCACTGGCAAGGCCCGCATATTTGAAAGCCAGGAAGAAACGGTGGAAGCGATTTTGGGCGACCGGATTTTCCCGGGCGACGTCATTATTGTCCGTTATGAAGGGCCAAAGGGCGGCCCCGGCATGCAGGAAATGCTGTATCCGACTTCCTATATCAAATCAAAGGGGCTGGGTTCTTCCTGCGCGCTTTTCACGGACGGGCGTTTTTCCGGCGGGTCATCCGGCCTCGTGATTGGACATGCTTCCCCGGAAGCGGCGTCAGGCGGGGCGGTTGGCCTGATCGAGGAAGGCGATACGATCGAGATTGATATTCCGGCCCGGACGATCAATCTCAAAATCAGCGATGCGGATCTGGCCGAGCGCCGCCGCAGAATGGAGGCGAAAGGCGACAAGGCATGGAAACCGGAGAACCGGGATCGGGTCGTTTCCAAGTCGTTGCAGGCTTATGCCGCGATGGCGACTTCGGCTGACCGTGGCGCTGTGCGGGATATCAACCAGTTGAAGAGGTAAGCGACATAACGGATCAGGAAAAATCCCCGAAAAGGGGATTTTTCTTTTGTAAAACAGGACAGGTTTTTTCGCCCGCCTGTTTTATAATCCTTAAATTCATCAGGATATATTATGAGTTCAGATTCCATTCAAAAGGGAGACGCCTGGTCCGGGCGCTTTTCCGAACCGGTAGATGCACTGGTACAGCGGTACACGGCATCGGTTACCTTTGACAGGCGGCTGGCGCTTTATGATATTGAAGGCTCGCTGGCTCATGCGGAGATGCTCTTTGCACAGGGCATTCTCAGCGCGGAAGATTATGCCGATATCCAGCGCGGAATGACGCAGATTGCAGACGAAATCAACGCAGGCCGTTTTGACTGGCAGGTGGCGCTGGAAGATGTGCATATGAACATCGAAAAACGGCTGACCGACCTGATCGGGGATGCCGGAAAGCGTTTGCACACAGGGCGTTCGCGCAATGACCAGGTGGCAACGGACGTGCGCCTCTACCTGCGTGCCGAGATTGACCATATTTCCGGGTTGTTGCGTAATTTGTGTGCTGTCTTGCTGGGCATGGCGGAAAAACATGCCGATACGGTCATGCCGGGTTTTACGCATTTGCAGGTGGCGCAGCCGGTGACATTCGGGCATCACATGCTCGCGTATGCCGAGATGTTCAAGCGCGACATGGAGCGCATGGCCGATTGCCGCAGGCGGGTCAACCGTTTGCCGCTTGGTGCGGCGGCGCTGGCCGGAACGACTTTTCCCATTGACCGGGAACGTGTGGCGAAGACGCTCCGGTTTGACGGTATCTGCCGCAATTCGCTGGATGCGGTATCTGATCGCGATTTTGCCATCGAGTTCTGCGCGGCTGCCGCGCTGGTGATGGTGCATGTTTCGCGCATGTCGGAAGAGTTCATTATCTGGATGAGCCCGCGATTCAGTTTTATTGATATTGCCGACCGTTTCTGCACGGGTTCCTCCATCATGCCGCAAAAGAAAAATCCGGATGTGCCGGAACTGGCGCGGGGGAAAACCGGCCGGGTGAATGGCAACCTGGTTTCGCTTTTGACCCTGATGAAGGGGCAGCCGCTGGCCTATAACAAGGATAACCAGGAAGACAAGGAACCGCTTTTTGATACGGTGGATACGGTCAGCGATACGCTGCGGATTTTTGTGGACATGGTGGGCGCGATTACGGTGAAGGCGGAATCGATGCGGCTGGCGGCGCTGGAAGGATATGCAACGGCTACCGATCTGGCGGATTATCTCGTCAAGAAGGGGTTGCCGTTCCGGGTGGCACATGAAGTGGTGGCAAGGGCGGTGCGTGCCTGTGTGGAAAAAAATTGCGATTTGAGCGATTTGACGCTGGCGGAAATGCAGGCGTTTTCGCCGCTGGTGGAGGCCGATGTCATGGCGGTGCTGATGCTGGAAGGCTCCCTTTCCGCGCGCAACCATGCCGGGGGAACGGCTCCGGCACAGGTCAGGCAGGCCATTGCGACCATGAAAAAGGATATGGGACTATAGTCGTGGCATGAATGCCGCTTTTGTCGGCGCATGCCCTGTTTTAACTGGATCGGGAGAGTTTTTTGTTTGCCATTATTGAAGCCGCAGGCTGGCCCATCTGGCTGTTACTGATTGCCTCTATTGTCGGGATGGCGCTGATTATCGAGCGTTTGTGGTATCTGCGCAGCAACCGGATTGTCCCCAAGGGGCTTCTGGAAGAAGTGGCGCAGGTTTATCGTGAAGGCAAGGTCAACGAGGAGACGATAGAGCGGCTTGAGCAGAATTCTCCTCTGGGCATCATTTTGGCGGCAGCGTTGCGCCATGCGGGGGTTTCACGTGACGAGATGAGAAATGCCATTGAAGAAACCGGCCGTGGCGTGGCGCACCAGATGGAGCGTTTCCTGACGACGATTGGCACGATTGCCACGCTGTCGCCGCTGATGGGGCTTTTCGGCACGATTGTCGGGATGATTGAGATTTTCGGCTCGCAGACGGCAGCGGGTACCAATCCGGCGCAGTTGGCGCAGGGGATTTCCATTGCGCTGTACAACACGGGGTTTGGCCTTCTGATCGCCATGCCGACGCTGGTTTTTTACCGCCATTTCCGGGCGCTGGTAGACAGCTTCCTGGTGGAAATGGAATTGCAGGCGTCCAAGCTGGTCGAGGTGGTGCATACACATCACTTTACGGAAATATAGAAAAAGAAGGGTTTCATGGATTTTCGCAAGCGAAAAACGCGGGATGAACCGGAAATCAACCTGATTCCGTTTATTGACGTTTTGCTGGTCATCCTGATTTTCCTGATGGTGACGACAACGTACAGTAAATATACGGAGTTGCAGATTACGCTGCCGACAGCGCATGCCGAATCCATGCCGGAAAGGCCGAATGAACTGTATATCACCATTGATGCCTCCGGCCAGTATGCCATCAACAACCGCCGCGTCTCGTATGAAAACCCGGCGCAGTTGGCCCGGGAAATGCGGATTGTTTCGCCGGTGAAGAAAGAGGAAAAAGACCCGGTTGTCATCATTGCTGCGGATGGCAGCGCACCGCACCAGCGTGTCATCAATGTCATGGAGGCGGCCCGCCTTGCCGGGCTGGAGAGGCTGACTTTTGCGACGCAGTCGGAAGCAGGTGGGTAAGAAGTTGCCGCCCCAAACAGGCTGGATGGCTGTCTGGCAGGATCGTGGCAGGCTTGCCGGGCTGTTGTGGCCGCTTTCCCTGCTTTTTCGCCTGGTGGTCTGGGCGAGAGGAAAGGCATATCAGGCCGGATTTTTCCGGTCGGAAAAACTGCCCGTGCCGGTTGTGGTGGTGGGGAATATTTTTATTGGCGGTACCGGGAAAACGCCGATGGTCATCTGGCTGGTCGATGCATTAAGGCGTGCCGGTTTTTCTCCCGGCGTTGTGTCGCGGGGATATGGCGCAAAGGGCAGCCTTCCCCAGGCGGTTTTGCCGGATTCGGTTCCCGAAAACAGTGGCGACGAGCCGCTTCTGATCCGCATGAACGCCGGTTGCCCGGTTGTCGTGGGGCGCAAACGGGTTGAGGCTTCCCGGTTTTTGCTGGCGCAGTACCCGGAAGTCAATATCATTATTTCGGATGACGGTTTGCAGCATTATGCCTTGAGGCGCGATGTGGAGATTGTGCTGTTTGACGGGCGCGGCGCCGGCAACGGTTGGATGTTGCCCGCAGGCCCCTTGCGTGAACCCCTTTCCCGCCGCCGTGATTTTACGGTGGTCAACAGCCTGAACTATCCGGCGCCCGGCAACCTGATTTATTCCCCGGATATTTTCCTGATGCAGTTGGGCGGGGAAGGGGCGGTGCAACTGGCCGACGGTTCAAGGCGGATGACGCTGGCTGAAATGTCGGAAAAGGCGCGGGACGGTCATTTTCGGGTGGCGGCGGTAGCCGGAATCGGCAACCCAACCCGTTTTTTCGCGATGCTGGAAGACGCGGGCCTGGATGTGGCGGAATTTCCGCTGCCGGATCATTTTGATTATGCCCGTTCCCCTTTTGGGGAAATAGAGGCGGATATCATTCTGATAACGGAGAAAGATGCAGTAAAATGTGCCCGAATAGAGACCATCGCAAAGGATGCGCGCATCTGGGTTGTGCCGGTCAAGGCGCGGCTGGATGATGGCCTGGAGCAGAAGCTATTGGAGAAATGCCGTGAATACGGAGTTGCTTGAAATACTGGTGTGTCCCCTGTGCAAGGCACCCGTGCACTATGACCGTGAGAAACAGGAACTGGTCTGTCGCCCCGACAGGTTGGCTTATCCGATCCGGGACGGCATTCCCGTCATGTGGGCGGATCAGGCACGCGAACTTGACGAGGAAGAAATTTCCTGAACTTCCCTGACCTCTTGTTTTGAGAGCTTATCCCATGTCCTTTTACGTTGTGATACCAGCCCGGATGGCATCAACCCGCCTTCCCAACAAGCCGCTGGCCGATATCGGCGGAAAACCGATGGTGGTTCGGGTAGCTGAGCGCGCGCAGCTTACCGGTGCGAAAGAAGTGATTGTGGCAACGGATGACCAGCTTATTGTTGAGGTTTGTCGCTCATATGGCGTTGCCGCCATGATGACGCTGGCAACCCACCCTTCCGGCACGGATCGGATTGCCGAAGTTGCCCAAAAGCGCCAGTGGCCGGATGATGCGGTTGTGGTCAATGTCCAGGGGGATGAGCCGTTGATTGACCCGGAACTGATTGTGGCAACGGCCTCGCGGATCAGCGAAAGCACGCCGATGGCAACTGCCGCGCACCCTATCCACGAGGCAGCAGACATCTTTAATCCCAATATTGTCAAGGTGGTGCTGGACAAGGAAGGGCGTGCGCTGTATTTTTCCCGCGCCCCGATTCCCTGGGATCGTTCGGCCTTTTCGGAAAAGCCGGAGACCCTGCCCGAAGGCTATGCGGCATTAAGGCATGTCGGGCTGTATGCCTTTCGCAACGATTTCCTGCAACAGTATCCCTCCCTGCCGATTTCGCCTGTTGAGCAGGTTGAGGCGCTGGAGCAGTTGCGGGTTCTATGGCATGGTCATGCCATTTCGGTTTATGTTACCGATGCGGTTCCGGCGGCTGGCGTGGATACCCCGGAAGACCTTGAGAGGGTGCGTCGACAATTTATGTCAGCTAAGTGACTAAAAACACTCGATATTGTTGTGATTCCAAGTTAAAATTTAATGTTTTTGCGAAAATCGCAATTAATTACTGGCAGAAAAGGGACGAGACAGCGCCTTTTTCTCGTTTTTTTTTGATCAGATTGGAAAAATGTTATGCGCCTCATCCTGTTAGGAGCCCCTGGTGCCGGGAAAGGAACCCAGGCCACCTTCATCCGTGAAAAATACGGTATCCCGCAAATTTCGACAGGCGACATGCTGCGTGCGGCGGTCAGCGCCGGAACGCCGCTTGGACTGGAGGCAAAAAAAGTCATGGATGCGGGCGGTCTCGTATCCGACGACCTCATCATCAATCTGGTAAAGGAACGGCTCAAGCAGCCGGACTGCAAGGCCGGATACCTGTTTGACGGTTTCCCGAGAACGCTGGGCCAGGCCGAAGCGCTGAAAGACGCCGGGATTGCCCTTGATTACGTGGTGGAAATCGATGTGCCGGACGAGATGATTGTTTCCCGCATGAGCGGTCGCCGGGTTCATCCTGCGTCCGGGCGCACATACCACATCAGCTTTAACCCGCCAAAGCAGGAAGGCAAGGACGATGTGACCGGGGAAGCCCTGATTGTCCGTGACGACGACAAGGAAGAAACCGTGAAAAAACGCCTGGCCGTTTATCACGAGCAGACAAAAGTCCTGGTGGACTATTACGGCAAATGGGCGGCTTCAGGCGCGTCGGATGCGCCTCGTTTCCGCCAGCTTTCCGGCGTCGGCTCGATTGATGACATTACCGCCAACTTGCTGAAGGCGCTCTCCAACTGAGCGTTTTTCGACTGATTTGAATTCTGGATTAAATAAATAGATAAATAAAAGGAGTAAACATGGCAGCAGGTTTGTGGTTTGCCGTATTGTGTGGAATTATTGCCGTGGCCTACGGCCTTGTGACGAGAAACTGGATTCTCAAGCAGGATGCCGGTAACCAGGCCATGCAGGATATCGGACAGGCGATCCAGCAGGGTGCGGCAGCGTACCTCGCGCGCCAGTATCGCACGATTGCGATGGTGGGTATTGTCCTGTTTGTTGCCATTGTCTTTATTCCGGGGCTGGGTTTGTCAACCGCCATCGGCTTTCTGGTTGGCGCGGTGCTTTCCGGCGCATGCGGTTTTATCGGCATGAACGTTTCGGTTCGCGCCAATGTCCGCACCGCGCAGGCGGCTGTTACCGGCATGAACGAGGCGCTGAATGTGGCGTTCAAGGGCGGTGCGATTACGGGCATGCTGGTTGCGGGCCTGGGCCTTCTGGGCGTCGCGCTTTTTTACCTGGGGCTGATTCTGGTTGCGCCTGCCAATACCTCGCTTTCGGCGCATGACATCATCAAGCCGCTGATTGGCCTGGCGTTTGGCGCTTCGCTGATTTCGATTTTTGCCCGTCTTGGCGGCGGCATTTTCACCAAAGGCGCCGACGTGGGAGCCGACCTGGTAGGCAAGGTGGAAGCCGGTATTCCTGAAGATGATCCACGCAATCCTGCCGTGATTGCCGATAACGTGGGCGATAATGTTGGCGACTGCGCCGGTATGGCCGCCGACCTTTTTGAAACCTATGTCGTGACCCTGATTGCAACCATGCTGCTGGGCGCGCTCCTGATTACCACGGCAACCACGCAGGCGATTCTTTATCCGCTGGTACTGGGCGGTGTTTCCATTATCGGTTCCATTGTCGGCTGCTCGCTGGTCAAGGCTGACCCGGACAAGAAAATCATGTCGGCACTGTACAAGGGGCTGTGGTGGTCTGCCGGGCTTTCCCTTATCGGTTTCGTTATTGTGACCTGGTTCATGATGCCGGACGATATGCGCTGGCAGATGATTGGCGCATCCGTTGTCGGTATTGTCCTGACGGCATTGATGGTCTACATCACCGAATACTACACCGGTACGGATTTCAAGCCGGTCAAGCATATTGCCGAGGCCTCAACTACGGGTCACGGCACGAACATCATCGCAGGCCTGGGCGTTTCCATGAAGTCCACCGCCTATCCCGTTCTGGCAGTCTGCGCGGCGATTTTTGTGGCATACCAGTTTTGCGGCGGCCTGTACGGCGTAGCCGTTGCCGCGACCTCCATGCTTTCGATGGCTGGTATCGTCGTGGCGCTTGACGCCTATGGCCCGATTACGGATAACGCCGGCGGTATTGCGGAAATGTCCGGCATGCCGGAATCTGTCCGCGCCATTACCGACCCGCTGGATGCGGTCGGCAATACGACCAAAGCCGTGACGAAGGGCTATGCGATTGGTTCTGCCGGTCTGGCCGCACTCGTGCTGTTTGCTGACTATACCCATGCGCTCGAATCGGTTGGCCATACCACGACATTTGACCTTTCCAATCCGCGCGTGATTATCGGCCTGATTATTGGTGGCCTGATCCCTTACCTTTTCAGTGCAATGGCAATGGAAGCCGTTGGTCGCGCAGCGGGCGCTGTTGTGATCGAAGTACGCCGCCAGTTCAAGGAAATCAAGGGCATCATGAAGGGCGAAGCCAAGCCGGAGTACGACAAGGCTGTTGACATGCTGACGACGGCAGCGATCAAGGAAATGATCATCCCGTCCATCCTGCCGGTGGTTGTACCGATTGTTGTCGGCTTGGCTTTGGGGCCTGCTGCCCTGGGTGGTGTTTTGATGGGAACGATTGTGACCGGTCTTTTTGTTGCGATTTCCATGACCACCGGCGGTGGCGCCTGGGACAATGCCAAGAAATATATTGAAGACGGCCATTTCGGCGGCAAGGGGTCCGAAGCCCACAAGGCGGCTGTTACCGGCGATACGGTAGGCGATCCGTACAAGGATACCGCTGGCCCGGCAGTCAACC
>JAVBTJ010000092.1:0-15769 GCA_031556215.1 Oxalobacter sp. | reverse complement strand
CCTGGTCGGCTGTTGCCATTGTCCCGTCTGTTCCGTTTGCGATGGCAGAAGGTTTGCCCCCGCAAGTTTGGCAGGCGATAGCGGCGGTATTGGGGGCGGCAAAATGAAACGATTAATTGCTGTCTGTGGTTTACTATCGGGCATTTTGCTTTTATCCGGCTGCCAAAGCTGTCTGTCTTCATGGTGCATGAGCAAGGAAACGTATCAGGAAATTTATCACCCGACACCATACATTGAATACTGGAAAAAAACTGATATGACACCGGAAAACCGGATGCAGGATTCTGCCGATTGCGGGGGTGGGGGGGATAAATATTCCCCACATTTTAGTGATCGTCAAATTGAGCGGGAAAAATTACCGGGAGAGCAATGGTTTGAGCCAAATTTGCGTCTACACAGAAACTGGCAGCGCTGCATGCTGAAGAAGGGGTATCGTTATACTGGAAAGTGTTATGACAATGAAATTTCCAGAAAAAGCCCGGCCTGTGGCGCGCCTTGATGACAAAACCGGCTTTTGGAAATTTGATTGAAGTACTGTTTCTTGGGATGTGCAAACAGAGGTGATTTTCTGTTCCTTACCGGGTGTTGGGGATAAATCCTTTTTCCCGGATCGGTACGAAAATCACCTCTGTTGGTTTGGTGCCGTGTGTTTATTCACCCGCATGCGCTGTCAGGAACAGCGATTTTTCGAGCGATGCGTAAAAGTTTTGGTAGTGCTTTGGTTCAGTGACTGCCTGGTTGTTGTACTGGGCATTGGTTCTGACCGATGTCTGGGTTTTACCTTTTTCGCGGACGGAAATCGTCACTTTCAGGGTTGAGTTGCTCAGCTTGGTCGCGGAAATGCTGCCGAGCATGAAGTCTGTCCGGTCAATCACGAAACCCAGATCCTGCAGTGTAGAGATCGTTGCGCGCATGACTTTTTCCTTGTCGTTTGTATCAAACACACGGGTTTGGTAGGCGCGTCTTTGCAGTTGTGATTCATCATCCGTGTTTTCAAGCACACGGTCGTTTGTATTGGCGCAGCCGCCCAGCAGCAGGGCTGCAACCAGTGCAGCAGGAATCAGGAATTTTTTCATATTTTTTGTGCCTCAAGAAATACGGATTTGGAAAGTTTTTCGTGGAAGCCCTGGTACAGTTCAGGATCATCCAGCGTTTCGGTATAGATGCGGTTGTCCTGTTTGCGGACGATGCGCTGGAAGTTGACGCGGACATAGTTTTTATCCGAAATAGGGGTACCTTTGGAATCGAGGACAGGACGCACAACGAGGGAGACACGGATGTTCTGGTCTTTGCTCAGGTACTCGTTGGAGATTCTTCCGGTGAAAACAGCCAGTAAAACGGTACCGACCACTTCTTCGGTCGTGACGGCTTCACGCTGTTTGTTCGCAGTCAGGAGTCCCAGCTTGACTTCTGAAAATTCCAGTGTGTATCCCATATCCTGCAGTACGTTGGAACTGGCGACATACAGTTCGGATTCTTTGATGCCATCGTAGCGACGGGTTTCTACCTGTCTGCGCGCAAGCTGTTCTGTAGAAACAGAAAATGCGTCTTCTGGCATCTGGGCACAACCAGCGGCCATAATGGCCAGAAGTAATGCGGTGATTTTTTTCTTCATCTCAGAACCTCGATGTATGGTAGGCGAAGTCTCTGACTTTGCCTGTTTTGTCAAATTTGATGATAACGGTCATGGTGCGCTGGCTGGTGGAGGAAGCGCCAGAGGAGCCAGACATGCCGCCACCACCACCGCCAGCGGCATTGCCGCCCCAGCCGAGGATCAGCGCGCTGATGCCGCTGCTGCTTGTTGAGTAGGCGTGGTCTGTCGCTATCTTGTCGTAAATCCAGACTTCACGGCGTTCTTCGTCGGTGGAAACGATATTGGGCGAGCCAAGTACTTGCGCTACTTCGGCACCGCTCATGCCGACCCGGATTTCCTTTTGCACAACGCCGACGGTTACTCGATCAGTCGAATCGTCCTGCACTTGGTTCTTGTGGTACATCGTGTCACAACCAGCCAGGATGGCAGCGGAAAGACACAGTGAAAGCACAAGCGCGTTTTTCTTGTTCTTATCAGACATGGATGACATAGTCTTAACCTTTGTTTTTTGTGAGTTCGGTTCTTTCCGGATGGAAATAGCCGTTGGGGGGAGCTCTTTCATATTGCATGAAAGATATCGCATTTTATATAAATTCAGTGTATTTGTGTTGTTCCTGATTTTATCTTTTATGAAAAATCGTAAACAAAATATGGATTTGAATGGGTTGTGATGTCGTATGGCAATATTTTCTTTTGTTTTGTATTAAGGTGGATACGGTTGCATGCTCTTTTTTTTATTTGCCTTTCACAAATGCCCAGGTCTTGCAACTGGCCAGGAGCATCGTCTGGGTCGTAAAACGCGAAGTGATCCTGCCCAGTGGCGAAACCACGCTTGCCCAGGTACCGCAGATCTACTGTTTTTTTAAAGAACACCTCCTTTCAAATGGGGTGTTTCTTTTTGGCTTAAACTGGTATGGTATTTACAGATGGCTTTTTAAGGGGGAATGAATGTGAGTAACAGAGAAATCAGCCACTCAGTCGTGGATTTGGAGCAGGTGCAGGGGTTTCAGTTCAAGGCGGTTTTCAGCGATGGCATGCCGGAACTGTATATTGATGAGCCACAACCGACCGGAACCGGCACAGGGCCAAATCCGGAGCAGCTTCTGGCATCGTCGGCAGGCTATTGCCTGGCGGCTTCCCTGAGCTTTGCATTAGGCAAGTTCAAGCAAGAAACCGGGGGGATGAAGGTGCATGTCCGCTCGATTCCTGGCCGGAACGAAGAAAGTCGCCTGCGTATTTTCGGCATTCACGTCACTATCACGCTCGGCAAGCCTGAAGCGGCTTATGCCCACCTGGACAGGGCATTGATGGAGTTTGAGGATTTCTGCGTGATTGCGGAAAGTATCCGCAGCGCTATTCCCATCCGAGTGATTGTGAAAGACAGCGAGTGCAAGACGCTGAAAGAGAGCGATTAAAAGTAACACTGATACGGAGGTACGAATCATGAAACTGCTTTCTCCTATTCGCATTGGCGATACGACTTTATCCAGCCGGGTTGTCATGGCGCCGCTGACGCGTTCCCGGGCGGGAAAACCCGGCGATGTCCCGACAGAAATGAATGCAACCTATTATGCACAGCGCGCTTCAGCCGGGCTGATTGTCTCGGAAGGTTCCCAGATTTCGAGGCAGGGGCAGGGATATGCATGGACACCGGGCATCTACACGGACGAACAGGAAGCCGGGTGGAAAAAGGTGGTGGATGCGGTACATGCCCAGGGCGGCAAAATGTCCGTGCAGTTGTGGCATGTCGGGCGCATGTCGCACCATTCCCTTCAGGAAAACGGGCAGCCGCCTGTTGCGCCTTCGGCGATTATGGCTGAAAGGAGCAAGTGCTATATCGTCAACCCGGACGGGACAGGCGCTTTTGCCCTGGTAGATACGCCGCGCGCACTGAAAACGGAAGAAATTCCCGGCCTGATCGACCAGTATTGCCAGGCGGCTTTGCGCGCCGTGCGGGCCGGGTTTGACTTTGTGGAAGAACATGCGGCAAACGGCTATCTTTTGCAGCAATTCATGGCAACCAACGCCAATACCCGTGCAGACCAGTATGGCGGTTCGCTTGAAAACCGGGCTCGCCTGACACTGGAGATACTGGATGCGCTGTGCAAGACGATCGGCAATACGCGGGTGGGTGTGCGGATTTCTCCTTTCTTTACCATCAATGGCATCAATGATGCCGAGGCCGGGCCGATGGCGCTTTATCTGGCAAGGGAATTCGACAAGCGCAAGATTGCCTATCTGCATGTGGCCGAGCCAAACTGGATCGGTGGCGATCTCGACTCGGCGTTCAGGCGGCAGTTGCGGGAAAGTTTCAGCGGGCCGCTGATCCTCTGCGGCGGCTATACGGGAGAAACCGCTGAAAAGACGATCAACGAGGGGCTGTGTGACATGGTTGCCTTCGGGCGGCTGTATATCGCCAATCCGGATCTTGTGGAACGCATACGACAAAACGGGCCTTATACCGAGCCGGACAAAACAACGTTTTACCAAGGCGGGCCAAACGGGTACACGGATTACCCGACTTTAGCCTGAATATGCTCCGAAAATACCCAAAAGGCCGCTGTCAACCGCAGCGGCCTTTTGCATGGGCTGAACCTAAATTTCAATACGGGCGCCCAGTTCGATAACCCGGTTTGCCGGAATCTGGTAGAAGTCGGCCGGGTTGCGGGCGTTGCGGTATATCCAGATAAACAGCATTTCCCGCCATTTGGACATGCCGGTAAACGGTGTGGAGATGATTGTCTGCCTTGCGATGAAGAAGGAGGTGGCCATCATGTCAAAGGCATAGCCGTATTCCTTGCAGCGTTCGAGTGTTTTCGGGATATCCGGTTCGTCATTGAAGCCGTAGTAAAAATCAAGCTGGTAGCACTCGTGCCCCAAGTCCTGTACCTGGATTCTTTCTGACTCCGATATCCAGGGCGTTTCCTTGATATGGATTGTCAGGAAAAAGACCCGTTCGTGCAGTACCTTGTTGTGCGAGAGGTTATGCAGGATGGCCTGCGGCGCACCTTCATGCTCGCCCCGGAGAAAGATTGCTGTTCCCGGCACGCGGTGTGGCGGCATGAAAAAGAGGGACTGCAAAAAAGAAGTCAGTTGAATGGCATGTTTTCTCTGGCTTTCAACCAGCAGGTGACGACCGCGCCGCCAGGTCATCATGATCACAAATAGTACGAAGCCGATAGTTAGCGGGAACCAGCCGCCGTGGCTGATTTTGAGCGAATTCGATGACAGAAGAAGAATATCAACAACGGCAAAGCCCAGCGGGACAAGGATGCTGACGAAAATATTGAGTTTCCAGACGAAGTGCATGACAAAGTACAGGAATATGGTCGTTATCAGCATAGCGCCGGTCACAGCCAGGCCATAAGCCGCTGTCAGGTTCTGGGAAGAACCAAAGCCGATGACGGCCAGGATGACGGCGCACATCTGCAGCCAGTTGATGCTTGGGATATAAATCTGGCCGAATTCACTGGATGAGGTGTGGATAATCCGCATGCGGGGAAGCAGCCCGAGACCGATTGCCTGTTTGGTCAGTGAAAAAGCGCCGGAAATCGTGGCTTGCGAAGCAATGATAACTGCCATTGTCGAAAGGATGACCAGCGGGTAAATACTCCATGACCCCAACTGCATGAAAAACGGGTTGGCGAGGGCTTCCGGTTGCGACAGCAGTAGGGCTCCCTGTCCCAGATAGTTGATTACCAGTGCCGGAAAAACCAGCCTGAACCAGGCGCGCTTGATGGGCAACTGACCAAAATGCCCCATGTCGGCATACAGTGTCTCGGCACCGGTAAATGCCAGCACGACTTCACTTAAGGCAATGAAGGCAATGAAGGGATTGTGGATGATGAAGCGCAGTCCATACCAGGGATTGAATGCCATCAGGATATCCGGCACTTTCACGATATTGGTGATGCCCAGTGCAGCAAGGGTAAAAAACCAGAAAATCATGATGGGGCCAAAGAGTTTTCCAATGCCAGCCGTGCCTTTTGACTGGACAGAATAAAGCCCGACCAGGATGACAAGGGATAGGGGGACAACATAGGGCTTGAGCATGGGCGTGGCGATTTCCAGGCCCTCCACGGCAGAGAGAACGGAAATCGCCGGGGTGATGACGCTGTCGCCATAGAAAAGGGATGCGCCAAAGACACCCAGTATCAGCAAGGGGAGATAAACGCGTGATTTTTTGGGGAAGGCCGAATGCGCCAGTGCCATCAGGGCAAGCGTGCCGCCTTCGCCACGGTTATCCGCGTGCATCATGACCAGCACATATTTGACGGATACGATAATGATGAGGCCCCAGATAATCAGGGAAACAATTCCCATGATATTGTCCGGCGTAAAGGGAACATTGCCCACGTGGCCGAATATCGCCCGCATGGTATACAGGGGGCTGGTTCCGATATCACCATAAACAATGCCGATAGCGGCAACCGTCAAAGCCGCCAGGCCGCTCTTTTCAGGCTTTTGAGACAAGGGAGCACCTGTTCGATTACGTAATAAACGGCACCATAGTCTAAAGCGCTGGAAAATGCAAATACTGTTGACAGGAAGGGTTTAATCCCGCTTAATAACTAAAAAATTGGTTACTTCGTTATCTGTTTTTACCAGGATAAATCATGAGAATGGAATACCTGAACCAGTTTCCGGAAGACTGGAAGCCTGCCGCCCGGGTTTTTTCCGCTCTGGGGGACACAACCCGCCAGCAGATACTGCTGTTGTTTGAGCCGGGAGAAGCCTTATCCATCAAGGAGATTTCCGCCATGTTTACGCTGGGGCGTTCAACCATCGTGCACCATCTTTCCGTCCTGGAAGAAGCGGGCATCCTGTCTGTACGCAAGCAGGGGCGCCAGGCATTGTATTCCATTGTGCACGGCACGATACTGGAATCGCTGGAAAGGCTTCGCCTCTATATTGAAAGCGATTTGAACCGGCTTTCAGACAACACAACCACAAAGTGAGTCTCTCATGAGCCATTTTACTTCCCCTCAAATACCCCCGGGCAACAGGAAAACGCTCTTTAGCATGGGCGCTTCTTATGCCTTGGGCACTTTCAACGACAATTTTTTCAAGCAGGCGGCGCTCCTGCTTGCGGCAACTGCCGGAATCGCTTACGTGCAGGGCGTGGCAATGATTCTTTTTTCCCTGCCTTTTGTTGTCTGCTCCGCGTGGGCGGGATGGCTCGCTGACAGGAAACCCAAAAGCAGACTGATTATTTTTGCCAAATTTGTTGAACTGGGGGCAATGCTGCTGGCTGTTTTGGCGCTGGTTCATATGAGCTGGGCAGGCATGATTTTTGTGATTTTCTTCATGGGAATGCAGTCCACCTTTTTCAGCCCGGCATTAAACGGCGCCATCCCTGAAAATTTTGTCCCGGAAGAGGTGCCTCGCGTCAATGCGCTGATGAAACTGGCAACGACGGTAACGATTCTCCTGGGTATGGCGATGGGTGGTTTTTTGCTTGATATACCGGCAATCTTCTCTCCCCGGTATGTCCCACAGGGGAATTTCGGCTCAGGCCGTATCCTGGTTGGCGTGGTTGCCGTACTGGTTTCGGTTGTGGGTATCATTGCGGCATTCGGAATCAGGAAAAGCCGTCCGGCAATCGTTTCCGACGAGCCATTTCCCCTCCTGGGGCCTGTCGATTCGATGCGTCATGCGCTGGCATGCAAAAAAGAAGACCCTCCTCTTTTCCTGGCCCTGGCAGGCGAGGCTTTTTTCTATGCCCTTTCTTCTTTCGTTATTTTGTGCATCAACAACCTGGGTATCCGGGAACTGGGGCTGGGAGTGGCCACAACCAGTACGCTGGCGGTATCCCTGTCGCTGGGGGTCTGTATCGGCGCTGTCGCGGCAGGGCGGCATCAGGCGGCCATCTGGCGGCGCTACCTGTTTCCAGCCGGGGTGGGGATGATTGCGTGCATCCTCATTTCATCGCTGGTCATCTTTTTACCTGCCTGGCCGGTTCTCCAGACCGGGTTTCTGGTGGTGATCTATCTCCTGACCGGCATTTGCGCCGGAATGTACCTGATTCCACTGGTGAGCACGATTCAGATCCGTCCTGCCGAAACGGAAAAGGGCAAGGTGCTGGGCATTTCCAATTTTGCTTCTTTTTCCGGCATGATCCTTTCCGGTTTTTTCTTTTCCCTCTTTGACTGGGTGCATGAACTGACCGGCGGGGCAAAACCTTCCACTTTGCTTGTCTATGCTGGCCTGGCAGGTATGGTTTTCCTGTTTTGGGTGTTTCGCCGCCTGCGGGTGCTTTTTCCCTTCGAGCGCTACAACCCGCTGGGTACAATTTTGCGCCTGATCTTAAGTATGCGCTACCGGATCACCACGACCGGGCTGGATACGCTGGTTATCAGGGGGCCGGTTCTCTTTTTGCCCAATCATCCCGGCCTGATTGACCCTTTTATCGTGTATTCGCAACTGGCCAATTATTCGCCCCGTCCGCTTGTGGATGAACGCCAGATGGCCGGGTTGCATGGAAAAATGGTGGCCCGCCTTCTGAATGCCGTCCTGATCCCGGATCTGATGAGGGAAGGGGGGGTGCAGGCAGCAGCAGGCGCGCAAAGAGGGATTCACGTCATTTTGGACAGTTTAAAGGCCGGGGATCATGTATTGATGTATCCGTCCGGCCGGATTTACCACTCATCGAAAGAAAATATCGGCGGCAATTCAGGGGCATGGTCGCTGATCCAGCAGGCGCCGGACATACAGGTGGTACTGGTGCGGACAAGCGGACTTTGGGGCAGCACTTTCGGTTATGGCGCAGCGGGAAAGGCACCCAATTTCAACCAGGTTCTTTTGCGCGGCATCCGGACGGTGCTGGGCAATCTTTTCGTGCTGACGCCAAAAAGGCCTGTTCACATGGATTTTGTGGAGGTCAAAGGGCTCGATGCCATTACCGACAGGCGCGAACTCAACAGGCGCCTGGAAGATTTTTATAACGAAACAGCTATGCCGCCTGTCGAAATACCCCGGTGGTTCTGGCAGGGGTGTAAACCTGTCGAACTGCCGGAACACACGGTACACCGGAATGTGGCCGATACCCGGGATGTCCAGTCCGATGTCCGCGAAAATGTATACGCGATATTGCGTGAAACAGCAGGGCTGCCTGAAAACCATCCTGTTTACGACAGCATGAGCCTTTCCAATGACCTGGGGCTGGACAGCCTGATGCTGATGGAAGTTTCCCTGGCGATTGAGGAGACATTCGGGCATGCGATCCCCAGCCTGGAAATGCTGGATACCGTAGCAGACTGCCTGTTGGCGGCTAACGGGCAACTGGGCGCTGACGCGATTCTGCCTCCGGCACCGGATGCCTGGTTCCGTCCGCCGTCTGCTCTCCCGCTGCCATTGTCTTCGGAGCGCTCCAGTATTGTTTCCGCCTTTTTCAACCAGCTCAACCATAATCCCCAAGATCCGTTGCTGGCGGAAAGAAGTGGCCTGCGAAACCGCCGGGAGATTTTTCTTGGCGCGCTGATTATTGCAAGGCGCTTAAAGACATTACCCGGAAAGAGACTGGGCATCATGATGCCCTCTGTACCGGCAGCGGTTGTCGTCTGGCTGGCAACGCTTCTGGCAGGGAAGGTTCCTGTATTTTTCAACTGGACGGTCGGCGAGGCCAATTTGAGGCATTGCATCAACCTGACGGAAGTCAGCCATATCGTCAGCGCTTTGCCCCTGATGGAAAGGCTTGAGCGCCAGGGCGTGGCAATCAGTGCGCTTCCTGTTGAGTGGCTGGCGCTCGACAGGATGGCAGCTTCTTTTACTCTCCTTGAAAAGGTTCGCGGCATCATCCAGTCCCGGCTGATAAAAAAAGCCGGGCATTTCCCGGTTCCTGAAACCGCTGCGGTGCTTTTTACTTCCGGTTCGGAATCTTTCCCCAAGGCTGTGCCCCTGACGCACGAAAACCTGCTGACCAATGTCGGGGATGTTATCCGGGTACTGAATCTGGAACCGGATGACACGGTACTGGCAATGCTACCGCCATTCCATTCTTTCGGCTTGATTGTCGGCCTGGTCATCCCGCTTGCCACCGGCATCAAGGCGGTTTTTCATCCCAACCCGACAGAACCGGCATTGTTGAACGGCCTGATCCGGGATTACCGCACCAGCGTGCTGGCAACGCCGCCTACCTTCATGAATGCCATTTTGGAGCAGGCCCAGGGAACTGACAGGCTCGCCAGTGTGAAATATGCCTTTGTCGGGGCAGAAAAATGCCCGGAACATGTTTATCGCGCTTTTGCCCGGGCCTGCCCATCGGCCTTCCTGTGCGAGGGTTACGGCATTACGGAATGTTCGCCCGCGGTTTCCGTCAACCGTCCGGGTGACGTGCATCCGGGCACGATTGGCCCGCTTCTGCCATCCGTCACCGCCGCGATTGTCCGGGAAGAAGAGGGCATCATTCACGGGCGGGTTGCCACGGGGAAGACAGGCATGCTTTTAGTGCGCGGCCCGAGTATTTTTCATGGTTACATTGGCGATGTGCCTTCGCCTTTTGTCGAATTTGAAGGGCAGATGTGGTATCGGACAGGCGATCTGGTGAGCATGGATGAAGCTGGACGGCTGACTTTTGAAGGAAGGCTCAAGCGTTTTGCGAAAATCGGCGGTGAAATGATTTCCCTGCCGCAAATTGAGGAGGTGCTGCTGAACGCGTACAGCCACCATCCCGATGCACCGGAAGAGGGAATGGCGCTGGCAGTGGAGGCAACGCCGGAAGACGCCGGTTCTGAAATCGTCCTTTTCACGCCGCTGCCGCTGATGCTCCCGGAGGTCAATGCCGCTATCAGGGGCGCTGGATTGTCGCTGCTTTGTTCGGTCAGGCGGATTGAAAAGGTGGATGCCATTCCGCTTTTGGGCAGCGGCAAGACAGACTACCGGGCATTGAAGGAGGGGCTTTCCATATAAAAATCAAAGCGGCGCATATTGATATAGGGCGTGTAACAATATAACATTGCTGCCATGTAAACATTTTATGGAAATGATGACAGGCATGAAAAAACGATTAATGGCAGCAGTCTTTCTTTTCGGCAGCACGGTTACTGTTTCTGCTTTTGCGCATGGCAAGCACGTTCATGGTGAAACAGAAATGGCGGTTGCGCTGGACGGCAATGAACTGGAAATCGGCATTTCCGGGCCTTTGTCCAATTTCCTGGGTTTTGAACATGCGCCAAAAGGCGAGAAACAACAAAAGGCGCTTACGGATATGACGGTGAACCTGCAGTATGGCGACAGGCTTTTTGCCATAAACCCGGAAGCGGCCTGCTCTTTTGTATCGGGAAAGGTCTCCGTCAGGAAAGGAAACAAGACGGTTTCCCCGACTATGTTGCACGCGCTTTCCTCATCAAAACCGGATGGGCATGTTGATCTGGATGCGACGTATGCTTTTTCCTGCAAGAATCCGGATGTCCTGAAATCCATCAAAGTTCAGTTTTTCAGCCGATTTCCCGGCATAGAAGAAATAGATGCCAGGGTACTTTTGCCGAAAAAACAGATGGCGGCCGAACTGACAGCAAAAAAACCGTTTATTTCCTGGTAGCGTATCCTATGCATGAGAAGGCGATAGCGCTGAAAAATATTGAGTATGCCTGGCCCGGCAGTACATACGCTCCGCTCCGGATCAATGCGTTCTCGCTGGAAAAAGGGGGGCAGCTTTTTGTTGCCGGTCCCAGCGGTAGCGGAAAAAGCACGCTTTTGGCGCTAATTGGCGGGATTATTACGCCACAAAAAGGCGAGGTTCATGTGCTGGGTACGGCATTGCACGCCCTGCCGGGAACCCGGCGCGACCGCTTCCGGGTTGACCATATCGGTTTTATTTTCCAGCAGTTCAATCTGATTCCCTACCTGTCTGTGATGGAAAATGTCCTCTTGCCATGCCATTTTTCGGCGATACGCAGCCAGGGAACGCTTGAGCAGGGTGGGTCACCCCAGCAGGCGGCAAATCGCCTGTTAAATGCGCTGAGGTTGGATGAAGCATTATGGTCGCAGCAGGCTGGCAGGCTTTCTGTCGGCCAGCAACAGCGGGTAGCGGTTGCCCGTGCACTGATCGGCAGGCCGCCATTGATCGTTGCGGATGAGCCGACATCAGCGCTGGATGCAGCCCATCAGGCGGACTTTATCAACCTGCTGACGCAGGAGTGTACCCGCTTTTCAACCGCGCTGCTTTTTGTCAGCCATGACGAGCGTCTGGCGGGGCGCTTTTCCAGCCACTTTTCCCTTCTGGCACCAGCAAGGGAGGGAAAATGACGCATTTTCTTTATTTGTTGCATCTTGCGGCGAGAAGTGCATGGAACCGTCGTTTTACGCTTTTCCTGATCGTTTTTTCCATTTGCCTTTCCACCACGCTGCTTTTGGGAATCGAGCGGACGCGGGTACAGGTAAAGGAAGGGTTTATCCATTCTGTCTCTGGTGTTGACCTGATTGTGGGCGCACGGGGCAGCCCTGTCCAGACGGTTCTTTATACCGTTTTCCGGATGGGCGGAGCTACCAGCAACATGAGCTACGAGAGTGCCAAGCGGCTGGCAATGCATCCGATGGTAGCCTGGACAATTCCATTGTCTCTTGGCGATTCGCATCGCCATTTTCCAGTCCTGGCAACGACCCAGGATTATTTTGCGCATTTCAAATATGGCAGCGGCAAACTATTGCAGTTTAAAAGCGGAAAACCTTTTTCGGGTGTTTTTGATGTGGTGATCGGTGATGAGGTTGCGCGCACACTGAGTTATACCGTCGGTTCGCAGATTGTTCTTTCTCACGGCGCCAGTGGTAACGGTATGACGGATCACGCAGACAAGCCTTTTGTGATAACCGGTATTCTGGAAAGAACGGGAACGCCTGTTGACCGGACACTGCATATCGGGCTGGACGGCATGGAAGCAATCCATCTTGGCTGGGAAGGGGGTACGCCTGTGCGGGGACTCAAAATCCTGCCGGAACAGGTGAAAAAATTCGATCTGTCTCCGAAAAATATCACTGCCGTGATGGTCGGACTGGGAAAGCGCACTCAGGTTTTTGCGTTGCAGCGGGAGATTATGGGCGATAAACAGGAAGCCTTGATGGGTGTCCTGCCGGGAGTAGCGCTTGACGAGTTGTGGAAAATGGTCAATGCGGGAGAAAAAGCGTTGCTTGCTATTTCCTTTCTGGTGGCCGTAACGGGACTTGCCGGGCTGGCCTCTTCCATTCTTGCCGGATTGGGCGAACGCCGCCGTGAGCTTGCGATTTTGCGCTCGGTCGGCGCAATGCCGCATGAGATTGTCCTGCTGCTGCTTTTTGAGGGCATGCTGCTCCTGGTCTCGGGCATACTGGCCGGACTGATTTTCCTTAATCTGCTTTTCGCCTTCGCCGGCCCAATGGCGGAAAAAGCATGGGGACTGCCTCTTGCTGCCGGTTTCCCGGGGGAGGGCGAGTGCCTGCTTTTAGGGGGGATTTTTGTCGTGGGACTGATAGCCAGCCTGATTCCGGCTATTTGTGCATACCGCATCAGTCTTTCTGATGGGTTGACCGCAAGGATGTGAATGTAAGATGAGAAAAGTTATTTTAGCCATTGTGGTTTTTATTATTGTTGTGATGGGTTTTCAGCAGGGCACGGCTTATTTTTCCAGGAGCATCGAGGAAAAAAGGCATCAACCTGTGATAACAGGCTCTTATTCCGCTGAAGAAACGCCAAAGGCCAGCAACGAGGCATCGTATCGCAGTATTGAATGGGAAGAATTGATGCCGGCCAACTGGAATCCGGTCAAAAGCGTGGAAGGACTCAAAATCGAGGATCTGCAAGACAATGATCCGCGTGCAGTAGAAGCACTCAAGAAAACAATGGAAGCCTGGAAAAATGCGCCGGTCAATCCGGCCATGAACGGGATAACCGTGCGGATAGGCGGTTTTGTTGTACCGCTTGAGCGCCAGGGCGGAGCACTGAAGGTGTTTTTGCTGGTGCCGTACTATGGCGCCTGCATTCATACACCACCTCCGCCATCCAACCAGATTATTTATGCCACGCTGGCAAAACCGGCGGGAAATATCCATGCGATGGATGCGGTGTGGGTAACAGGGGAAATGCGCGTTGAGCAAAAGGATACCGCCCAGGGCCTGTCGGGTGATACGATACAGGCATTGGCGATTGAGCCTTACCTTTCAGAAAAAAAGGGCGAAGCCAAAGAGGAAAGCGGATCATGAGCCACAGGGTGCCGGAAAGCCATATCCGCCAGCGGCTGGCGGATGCCGAGGTCTTTTGCGCAGAAAGGGGAGTCAGTTTTACTCCTCTGAGACGGGAAGTGTTTGAGCTGCTTTTAAGACGGGGTGGCCCAGCCAAGGCCTACGATCTCCTGGCAGACATGATTGCCGCAGGTCACCGAGCCGCTCCGACCACTGTTTACCGCGCGCTTGAGTTTCTGACGGCGCAGGGGCTGGTTCATCGCATCAATTCGATCAATGCGTTTGTTGTCTGCTCAGAAGATTTCAGGCATGATCATCACCATGCATCGCTGATGCTGGCTTGCTCTGCCTGTGAAAAATCCGTTGAAATTTCCACCCCGGAAATAGGGACATATATCCGCCATGCATTGGAACCAACGGGTTTTCATTTTCAGGGTAATGCCATGGAGATCAGGGGGATTTGCCAAAATTGCCGAATAGCGTCAGGGTAATGCCCGTTATCGGCAAAAAGGAGAAAGCCGCATGAAAAGCCATCGCAAGGAATTATGGTTTGAAACAAAGACCCGCCGCGCCTACCTCAATATCACGCCGCAGGTCGAGGACGAACTGCGTTCGTCCGGCATCAGGGAAGGCATGGTTCTGGTCAATGCCATGCACATTACGGCCTCGGTTTTCATCAACGATGACGAATCAGGACTGCACGGGGATTTTGAGCGCTGGCTTGAAAAACTCGCGCCCGAAAAACCGTATGAGCAGTATGCCCACAATGGTTATGAAGATAATGCAGACGCCCACCTGAAAAGACAGGTCATGGGCCGGGAAGTCGTTGTCGCCATCACGGAAGGGAAGCTGGATATGGGCCCCTGGGAACAGATTTTTTACGGCGAATTTGACGGAAAACGGCGCAAAAGGGTACTCGTCAAAATCATCGGCGAGTAGTTTTCCTTACCCGAAAACCCCGTGCTGCTGGAGGATGTTGATGCCAATGACCACCAGTACCATGCCGCCAAAGATATTGGCCTTGCTGTCGAGTGAACCCAGTCCGGGCAGGCGGATCACCAGCCGCCCCATGTGAAGGCCAGCGGCTGAAATGATAAAGCAGACGATGCCGATAGTGATGGCGGGAAGCCAGATATCCATTTCCAGCAGGGCAAAGGAAAGGCCGACAGCCAACGCATCCAGGCTGGTGGCAATGCCAAGCAGGAGAAGAGTGCTTTTGTTGGTGGGATTGCAAAACGCGCTGCTGTCGCTGCCCTTGTGGCTCATGGCTTCCCGGATCATGCGATAGCCGACAAAAGCCAGCAGGGCAAAAGCGATCCAGTGGTCGTACTGCTCGATATACTGGTGCATTTCCATGCCAAACCACCATCCGGCAACTGGCATCAGGAACTGGAAACCGCCAAAGACACTCCCAATCTGCAAGGTCTGGGATGCTGTAACCTGTTTTAAGCGGATGCCGGAAGTCAGTGAAACCGCAAAGGCGTCAACCGCAAGCGCGATTGCAATGGCAAAAATGGCAAGGAGATTCAAGATGGTTCCTGGGAGGAAAGCGTTCTGACCCGGCATTTTATATCAAAATAAGGTTAAAATAAATCAGCATCTTGCACCCATTTACAGGAGAAGAGTATGAGCTTTAATGATCTGGCCGCCAGGCGCTATTCTGTCCGCAAGTTTACGTCTCAGGATGTGGAAAAGGAAAAGCTGGAGTATGTGTTGAAGGCGGGGCAGCTTGCGCCAACCGCTGTCAATTTCCAGCCGCAGCAAATCCTGGTGATTGAAGATCGGCATGCCCGTACCCGGTTAAGGGAATGCACGACCTACCATTTCAATGCACCGGTATCACTCCTTGTGTGCAACAAAAAAGAAACGGCGTGGAACCGCCCGTATGACGGAAAAAACAGCGGCGAGATTGATTGTAGCATCATCACCACGCATATGATGCTGGCAGCGACCGAGATCGGCCTGGGAACGACCTGGGTCATGCATTCTGACCCAGTGAAAATGCGGGATGCTTTTGAGATTCCG
>JAVBTJ010000067.1:0-10900 GCA_031556215.1 Oxalobacter sp. | reverse complement strand
ATCTATTCCGGGGATGGTGGCAATTCGATGAATTGAGGCACTTTTACCCCCTATTTCTTCAATTTGATTTGGCGCAAAACACCAGACCCGCAAAAAAAAAGCGCCTTTCAGCGCCTGAAAAACATCAAAAAATCCCCGCGTCCCCTTCCCCAAATAAAAACGCCAGCACAAGGCTGGCGTCAGAACTCCGGTTAAAGAGAAACCCATATCAATAATGCGGCCCCATGCCACCACGATGCCAGCGCCCGCCTCGCTGGTAACCGCCGGTCTCGGCATCAAAAACCTGCTTTTGCTCCGGCGTCAGTGTCGAATAAAACGACTTCAGCGCGTCCAGGCTCTTTTCCATGCGGGCATCACGCTCCTTTATCAGTTGCTGCGTTCTTTCCATGCGCTCGACTGCCGTCATATCGGAAAAATCGATCAGTTCGCGATCCTGCATCGCCTTGATATTCGCCGAAACCGTATCCTGGTAATTTCTCCAGGCCTTTTCCTGCGCATCATTCAGGTTCAGCCTGTCACGCAACGCCGCCGTTCTTTGCTGCCCCACATCAGCCCAGCGGGACGAACTGGCACCGCCGTCATATCCCCAGCACATGCCACCGCCGCCGCCATGTCCCGGGCCATATCCGTAAGGATTGGCAAAAGCCGTCACAGCAGCGCCTGCCGCGCCCAACCCCAAAACCAGCATCCCGGCCAGCACTTTTTTGTTTGTTGTCGTTTTCATGATGTTGTTCCTTTCAAAACCGCTGTTTACCGAATCAGTATAGACGGCGCCCCCATTTCAGTCCGTTACATTATGTAACACATTGTATCCAAACGGTTTATACAAAAAACGAAAGGCTGCCTCTTACGCCACTTCAAGAACCTCTGGTAAACAAAGAGAATGTAAAAAGACCACACCAGGAGAAATAAAAAACGGGTTATCCCGAATCCCGTGCATCCCATTGGCGGCGCGTCATCCGGTACAGGCAATGCATCCGCAAGGGGTTGCCTCTCGGGACATCCGGATGCTCAAAATGCTGGCCTGGGTCGGCCATCATCCCCAGCCGCTGCATGACGGCCTGCGAGCGCAGATTCAAAAGCGCGGTAAACGACACGATCTCCGGCAATTCCAGCACCGTAAAACCGAAGCGCATCACCTCTTTTGCCGCTTCCGTGGCATAGCCCTGCCCCCAAAAGGCCCGCGCCAGCCGCCAGCCCACCTCCACGCAGGGCGTGCAGGGCAGCTTTGCCTGCGGCACATTCAGGCCGATGGAACCGGCAAATGCCCCATCCGACTTGCGCTCCACCGCCCAGATACCCCAGCCGCGACGCCGTAGTTGCACCTGCATGTACATCGCCATCACATCGCTTTCTTTTTTATCCAGCGTTGCCGTAAAAAACGCCATGACCTCCCTGTCGGCATTCAACGCCGCATAAGGCACATAATCCGTTTTCCGCCACTGGCGCAGGATCAGGCGTTCCGTCTCAAGCCGGGCAGGCGGGGAAATCGTTTTCGGTTCTGTTGACAGGCCGGGAATACGCACCGTGTTATGCCCTAAATCTTCGTGGCAATCAGCATGACTTCATCAATCGAAAAGGAACCGTCCGCCTCTACCTGGAAATACGTTCGCACTTCCTGTGGCACGGTTTTCAGCACTTCCCTGATCGCCGTCACATGATATTCTGGCGTCCGCATCCGGGTCACCCACGACTGGAAGTCATAACGGATGCGAAGCGTCAGCAGTTCATTGACCCGAAAGGCTGCCGCCGAGACAAAACCCAGCCACTCCCCCGGCGAATACGCCCTTACATGCGACATATCCCGCAAAAACTCCACTGTCTGGAGGAAAACATCCCGTACCGGCTCGCCGGGCGAGGCCGTATCCATCATCACCAGGAGGCCACCCGGCTTCAAAACCCGGCAAATCTCGCGCACGCCCTTGCCCACATCACGCCAGTGATGCGCCGAATAGCGGCTCAAAACCACATCAAACGTCCCATCCTCAAAAGGCAGGCTCTCAGCCACCCCCTGGCGCGTCACGATATTTTTCAGCCCGCGCTCACCCGCCGTCCTTGCCACTGCCGCGAGCATCTCATCGCTCAAGTCATAGGCCGTTACCGCCTTCACATGCTGCGCCGCAAGGTAAGATACATGGCCGCCTCCCGTTCCCACATCCAGCAACTGCGCGTCCGGGTACTGCGCCAGGATTTTTTCCAGCAGCGCCAGATCCTCGCCTGCCGCATGCAGCGCGCTCTGGACATACGCCTCAGCCTGCGGCCCGAAATTTTCCTTTACCAGATCACCATGCTTTTTCGATCCCATCTTATCCCTCGCTCTTTAATCAATCATGACGCCGACAGCGCCTTGGCCAGCGCATCCAGTTTTGCCTGCGCGCCGGGGTGTCCCGCATTGGCAGCCCTCGCATACCACAGCAGCGCCTCCCCCTTGTCCGCCCTGGCCTCATAAAACTGTCCCAGACGGTACATCGCCTCATTCCGGTTCTGCAATGCCGCCGCCCGGAGATAAGCCAGCGCCTTTTCATCATCCTTCTTTACCTGAATCCCGTCCTCATACCATTCACCCAGCCGCAACTGTGCATCCGGCATCGCCCCGGCAGCCGCCAGGACATACAGGTCAAACGCCATGCCCAGATCCTGCCCCGTTCCCGTGCCACGCTCGTACATCCGGCCAAGCCGATATTGGGCCGAGGCCGACCCGGCTTCAGCCAGACGCGCATAAATCGCAAAAGCCCCCACTACATCGCGCGGCGTGCCACGGCCCTCTTCCATCATCATCGCCAGATGCAGCGACGCCTTCATATTGCCCGCCGCAGATGCCTTCTTCAGCCACTTCACCGCTTCCCAGTCGTCACGTTCCACGCCCCGGCCCTCTGCCAGCATGTAACCGTAGCCGCCCATCGCCAGGCGATGCCCCTGTTCCGCCGATTTTTTGTACCACGCTACAGCCAGCTTGTCGTCCGGCCCCTGCACGCCCTCCCCTTTGGCACACAGCGTCGCAAGATTATTCTGCGCCCCGGCATGGCCTGCCGTTGCCGCTTCCCAGTAGTAGCGGGCCGCCTTCACCTTGTCTTCCTCTACGCCGCTACCCTGCGAATAAAGCTGTCCGACGATAAAAAGCGCCTCGACATCCCCCGCATCCGCCGCGCGCTGGTACCACCTCATCGCCTCATGCCAGTCCTGCTGCACGCAACCGTCACAGCCCAGAAAATAAAACTCGCCCATCTGGTACATCGCCCGTGCATTGCCTTCTGACGCCGCCTTCCGGATGAGCGGAAGCGCTTCCTCATACTGCCGCTTTCCGGCACACGCCATCCCTTCTTCAAAATCCCCCGCCAGGGCTGGCGCGGCAAACCCCACCAAAGAAAAAACCGCCAGCATCACCACCGGAGCCAGCCATCCCCGTTTTTCCCGTTCCGCCATCTGAATGCTCCCCAAAAAAAACCGATAAACCCCCTCATGATGCCACACAACCCGCCAGACATGAAGAACGTTTATCAGCGGTTCCCTAAAGGAAACATGGCCGGTGCCGTAGAAAGATATGTGACGGTCGGCTGAGATATTCCCGCAAGGCAAACCAACGCAACAAATTGGAATCAACCTTGCATTCGCCCACAGGAGGGCGAAAGGGAATTTGTTTTATGCCGATCACGATCAACAACATCGCGTCGATGTCTGCTGCCAGGCATCTGAACGCAGCCCAGGCAGTGGTCATGCAGGCCATGGAACGGCTGGCGTCCGGAAAGCGCATCAACAGCGCGAAGGACGACCCGGCTGGCTTTTCCATTGCCAATCGGATGACCTCCCAGATCAACGGCATGACCCAGAGCATCAGAAATGCCCGCGACGGCATCTCCCTTGCCCAGGTTGCAGAAGGCGCGCTCACGACTACCGAAGACGTCCTCCAGCGCATCCGCGTCCTGGCAGTACAATCATCCAACGCGACCAACTCGCCTGCCGACAGGCAGGCCATGCAGCAGGAAGCAGACCAGCTTATTGCCGAACTCAACCGGCAAGCCGAGAGCCTGAGCTTTAACGGCATCAAAATCTTCGATGGCACCTGCGGCATCATGCAATTCCAGGTGGGCGCCAATGCCGGTGAAACCATCGGCATGTCCGGCTCCAACATGCTCACCCGCAACTACGGCAACTACCGCCTTTTCCAGCCCCCTGCCGCCATTGGGCCGGCGTCATGCGTCACAGGCGGCGAAATCAGCGTTTACGGCTCGTGGGGCAACGCCACCTATACAGCCCGAGCGGGCGCCAGCGCCAAAGAAATCGCAAACGGCATCAACAACATGAGCGCAAAAACCGGCGTCACCGCCAGCGCAAAAACCGATACCAACCTCCAGTTGTCAAACGGCACGGCATATTCATTTGAACTCACGGCAGACAACGGAAAAACCACCTCCTTTTCCTTTTCCACCGGCAAAACCGGCAATGCCGCCGACGACCTGGCAGCCGCTATCAACGCCATCAATGCCCAGGCAGGCAAAACCGGCGTCACCGCCCAGCGTGACACCGTCAACGGCGGCATCCGCCTTACCCATGCTCAAGGCGCCGACCTCACCCTGACCAACACCACCGATGCCGCGTCCATCGCCATGAGCAACTATGGCGCCGACGGCAAACCACAGGGCGCAGCCACCCTTGGCAGCGGTGAAAGCGGCGTTGCCGTCGGCGCCATCACCTACGACTCCCCCTACAGCTTTACCATCACCGACAATTCCGGCCTCAAAAGCGACGGCGGCAGCTCCTCCGCAGGTAAGCTTCACGCCGTCTCCTCCATCGACCTGACCTCTTTTGACAACGCGCAACAGGCCATCAGCATCATCGACTCCGCGCTCAGCACCCTCAACCGCGAGCGTTCCCGCTATGGCGCGATGCAAAGCCGCTTCGGCTACGTCATCGACAGCCTCTCCATCAACATCGAAAACACCTCTGCGGCCAGAAGCCGCATCGAAGACGCCGACTACGCGGCAGAAACCGCCAGGCTGACACAATCCTCCATCCTCATGCAGGCCGCCACCGCCATGATCGCCCAGGCAAACCAGATGAACCGCGACCTGATCCTGTCACTTCTCCAGTCCACCAACACAAGAAAACGATAGGAATCAGGCTCGGCAAACGCGAAAAAACCGGGGATCGTTCATTTTTATCCGGGCATATTCCACCAGGGATAGAAGGTCTGCCCTGCATCATCGAGATAGACAACCCTGCCGATGACAGGGGTCATCAGTTGGAAGTTCTTGTCCCGGCTTGCTTCCGTTATGCGGATATAAGGTTCGTCCCAGGGGTGGCGGCTCATGGCAAAGCGGCCGGAATGCACTGGCAAAACCGCTTTGGCATGGACATCAATAGCACCTTGCACAACTTCTTCCGGCATCATGTGTATGTTTTTCCAGGCCGGGTCGTACTGGCCATTTTCCATGATGGCAAGATCCACCTTGCCAAACCTTCTGCCGATATCGGCAAAATGTTTTCCATATCCACTGTCACCGCTGTAAAAAACCCGCCTGGATGACGTTTCCAGCATAAAGGATGCCCAAAGGGTCTGGTTCCTCTCAAGACCGCGCCCTGAGAAATGGCGGGCAGGCAGGATATGTATTGTAAAGTCGGGTTCCAGTTTAAAGGTATCGTTCCAGTCACCTTCATGGATATTCAGAGGCGAGAATCCCCAGTGTTCCAGATGCGCGCCAACGCCCAGGGGACAGATGACTGTTTTGATGCGCGGACTCAGTTTCGTCAGGGTCGTATATTCCAGATGATCCCAGTGGTCGTGCGAAATCACAAGATAGTCGATATCCGGCATATCTTCCGCCGTATAGGGATATTCCCCCTTGAATGCCTCGTTAATGAAAGAAAACGGCGAGGCATTGCCGCCAAATACCGGGTCAATCAGAATCCGTTTTCCATCCAGTTGCAGATAGGCGGAGGAATGTCCAAACCAGATAATGAGATCACGATTCCTGTCCAGGGCCTTGAGGTTCGTTTTAATCATCGGTAACGCAGCAGAAGGCGTCCGGTGTTCCGGTTTCTGGAAAAGATAACGCGAGATTGCAGACAGGTAACTACGGTCACCTGAAAGGTGTTGCGTTGGTTCCAGATTGTGGAACTGTCCATCCACGTAGTTTGGCGACATTTTGATGCGCTCCAGCCGGCTTTCGTTTGGGTTCTTGCCGAAATCCGGGGAAGATGCGACGACTGTCGCCATAACCGTTGTTATTGCCAGGGCAACCATCAGATATTTTAAAAATCGTTTTTTCATGCGAAAAAATTATTCCGTATTCATCGCGCGGCGAGACTCATGACCATCTCGGGATAACGATCCCCGATAATGGCATCCGGCGCAAAAACCTGATTCAGCAGCGCCAGTTCATCTGCCGTGAAAGCAACATCCAAAGCATGAAGATTCTCCGGCAAACGGGTACGGCTGCTCATGCCGATCAGCGGGATGATATCCTCACCCCGGGAAAGAAGCCAGGCAATAGCCAATTGTGCCGGGGTGTATCCTTTGGCTAAAGCGATTTCCCTAAGAAACGCGACCGGTTTCAGATTATGTTTGAGATTTTCCCCTTGCATCCGGGGTACGATGAAGTGACTGGCGCCACTTTGACGTTCGCTTGTTACCGTTCCGGAAAGGAGACCATCTGCGAGCACGCGATAAGGAACAACAGCAACGCCAAGTTCGCGCGCGACAGGCAATATTTCCGCTTCGATAAAACGGCAGGCAAGAGAATATTCAATTTCCAGCGCAGCGACAGGGTGAATGCTATGGGCTATGCGCAGATGAGCGGCACCCACTTCCGATACACCGAGATGGCGCACCTTTCCCTCCTTGATCAGGTCGGCAATCGCACCAATGGTTTCTTCATACGGCACTTCGGGATCAACGCGGCAGGCCTGATAAAGATCGATACAATCCACCCCCAGGCGCTGCAGAGAATACGAAGCAAAATTTTTCACGGCCTTGGGACGTCCATCCACACCAAGAAAGGCACCGGAAGGACCAAACATGGCACCACATTTCACACTGAGAAACGCCTGCTCCCGGCGGCCTTTGATGGCTTGCCCAATGAGGTATTCGCCGTGTCCCATGCCATAGAAATCGGCTACATCAATGAAATTGACTCCCGCATCCAGGATTGCCTGGATCGTCGCAATGGATTCCTGGTCATTCCGGGGCATTTTCGCTGCCATCTGCATGCTGCCGAATCCCAGTCTTGAAACTTTTGGTCCGTTATTACCCAAACGTGTCGTTTTCATGTTTTTTCCTTTTAAACAGGTTGGAAAAGATAAAAAGCATCAGGGGCTTTGCTTTTTTATCTTTTCATGCCAGTCTCATATATAAAGTAACTTTATAATCAACCATAAAGTTACTTTATAGTCAACCGGGTGGAAGATTTTTCATGCATGGGCATGGTTTTTATTTCAGCTTGAACAGGCTTTCCGCATTTTTATGCGCGATTTTTTCTTTGTCCTGCTGGCTTATTGGCGCATTTTCCAGAAACGCCCTGGCGCCCTCATTAGGATAATAAGGATAATCAACCGAATAGATGATCCTGTCCGCCCCCATAGTTTGAAGGACGTATTGGAGTTGTGGCAAGTTGAACATCCCGCTGGGCGTAATGTAAATATTGTGCTGCATGTAATATTTGAAGTCGTGCTTCATCGGCGATGCCGTAGAGGGAAAGAAGGTATTGATCCGTTCCATGTAGAACGGGATCAGTTCTCCCCAATGCCCCATGATGACCTGCAAATTGGGATAGCGGTCAAAAACGCCTGCCAGAATCAGGCGAATGACATGCACGCCGACCTCGACGTGCCATCCGATTCCTGCGGAAGCAAAACGCGCGGACAACGCTGTGTCAACGTTGTCGTAATAAGCATCACGCACCTCTTTTTTAATGATGGTGGGATGGATATAAAGCGGGACATCCAATTCGGCTGCTGTGGAGAAAAATACGTCAAACTCCGGCTCGTCCATAAAACGCCCGTGAGCCGTTCCATTGATCATGGCACCTTTGAATCCCAGCTCTTTGACGCACCTTCTCAATTCTTCGGCAGCGGCTTTCGGATCGGACATCGGCAGCGTGGCGAATCCGAAGAACCGTCCTGGATAGGCTTTTATAGCTGCTGCAAGCTGGTCGTTGGCACGCCTGGCCAATTCTATGGCAAGCGGGGACGGCAACAGCTCGGTGGCAGGCGAATTGTACGACAGTATCTGCACATCAATGCCGTTTGCATCCATGTTGGCGATTCTACCGGCACCGATATCTGTCAGTTGTCCCGGTTTCATGGTTTGTCTTGAGCCGAAATCCGCAACAAACGCTTTGGAATGTCCGGGTGCTATTTTTTCGATTTCATCGCGTGTCGCGGCAGTGATTTCGGCATTGATGAAATGTTCTTCGATAGTGATGAGTTTCATTTTCCCTGAATGGTCTGTCAATTCACTTTTTTGTTGCGCATTAGCGCTCATGGCTATTAAGAAAGAAAAAAACATTACAAGAAATTTATTTGAATTTTTCATATTTATCTCGTCCATAACCGTCCGATTTCAAAACTGGCACTCATGTTTTTCTTTCAAACCCTCTTCGATACAATCAGGACGTTAATAGGTATGTGTATGACTTGCAACAGGCCGGTAAAACCCTCGAATAAGTTTGATGCTTGGCGTGTGTCCCAAATCAGCACTGAGTTCCCTGGCATAGACAGGATCGTTATTCGCGTCGATGAAACCGTTGTAAGATTGCCATTGGCTTACATTTATGATCTGAAATCTGTTATCGGGCAACGTTGATTTATAAAGCGTAGAGCCCATGGCCGCCGGCATTTGCCCCATGATTCCGGAACGGATCTTCCAGTCTGAAATAAAGGGAGCAACATCTTCAGGATTCATCTCCATCAGGTTGATAAACATAAATGGCATTTCAGGAAATTTAATTTCCGGATTTTTTTGAGCGCGCTGCAGGGGGGCGGCTTTATCATTAACTGATTGCTTTTCTTCTCCCGTAAACGAACCTTTATACGTATTGGTGCTCCACGCTACAGGACGATAAAAATGGCGAGGCAGTTGAATGTCTTTTGCATGAACTGTGCCCTGGGAAAGTCGCGCATCTGCCCGATTGTTATTGGCTGTCGCCCAGGCATCATACGATTGCCATTGGGCGATGCTGATAATTTGGTAGCGGGCATCGGCCAATAGCGAACGATAAAGCGTTGAAGTCATATGGCCGGGTTGTTGCCCCACCGTTTTTGCCCGTTCGTTCCAGTCTGTCACGAAACGTTCTATATCCTGCGCCGGAATCTCTATGAGATGAATAAAAACAACGGGTTCTCCGGGATTAGGAATGTCCGTTTTTTTTATCACCTGTGCGTTTAATGAGAATCCCATCATGAGTAGCATGAGTAATACGATTAGCCGTTTCATACGATTTCACCTGATAATTTCAAGAATTAAAGATAATTTAAAAGAGCGGCAAACAGCATTTTCCGCTTTTGTCCTCCCGCTTGTCATAGGGCAAATATTGCCTCGATTTCGATATTGGCTTCCGGAGAAAACAGTTTGTTTACCTCGACAAGCGAACTGGCT
Organism: Oxalobacter sp.; assembly: GCA_031556215.1. Classification (GTDB taxonomy): domain Bacteria; phylum Pseudomonadota; class Gammaproteobacteria; order Burkholderiales; family Burkholderiaceae_D; genus Oxalobacter. The sequence goes on along the minus strand of JAVBTJ010000067.1, from coordinate 1,308 downwards.
GGGGGATGCCCGTCATACTGGCGGGCCAATTCCTCCCGAAGCTCCTGTGCTTTGCCGATATCGGTTATGAATATCGTCACCTTGATGAGCGAAGACATATCGGTTTTCTCCGATTCGGCTATCGCCCTGATTCGGGCAAAAATCGCCCGGGTCTGTTCTGCAACGCTTTTACCCTGAGCGCTGGTGCCGAAGGCCGTGACGCCAGAAAGATAAAGCGTATTGCCATGTTTAACCGCTTGCGAAAAAAGCCTGCCCGATTGCTCGGGAGCACCGTCATTCCTTCTTTCAATCTTTGATTTGCCACTCTCTTGGGCTGCACACGTCATGGAAAAGGAACAAAACAGCAGGAAAGCGACAGACGCATTACGAAAAAGATTCATAAAATTTCCCCCTCATGAAAAACCAGCTTCAAAATTCAGCACTTCCGATTCGACACGATAGTAAAATGGCTGCCGGGATGTTTATTCCCATACTCCCATTTTTGCAAAGATTCGGTGTCAGACCTTTTTTCTGTCATCTCAGGATGACAGCGCCAATCTTTAATCTTGCCTTTTTTGACTTCATGCCAGTCTTGGGTATAAAGTAACTTTATAGTCAACAGGAAAATAAAAATGAACTTTTTGACAACTGGCGAATTTGCCCGACTGTGCGGAACCCAAAAAGGCACGCTATTCTTTTATGACAAGGAAGGATTGCTGAAACCCAAATATCTTTCTGAAAACGGATACCGTCAATACGGGGCAGAGCAGTTCTTTGAATACGATATGATTTCCCTGCTCAAGGAAACAGGCAGCTCTCTTAAAGAAATCCGGCTGCATCTGCAAAAAAGAGAGCCGGAAAAGCTTTTGGCGCTCTTTGAAGAGAAAAGGCAATTGCTCAAAAAGGAAAAAGCCCGCATTATCAGGCAACAAAAAATGCTTGATGCCCTCGTCAGCCTGACTCGAACAACGTTGCATACCCGTTATGATGTGCTTGAAATAACAGATATGGAAGCGGAAATCCTGGAGATCATGCCGGTGAGTCCGGAACACCAAGCAACCGTGGAAGGATGTGCAACGCTCTTTGCTGAATTTTCGCAAAAACTGGAAAAACAGGGACGTGCTTTTCCGGTACCTTTCGGCGTTATCGTGAATAAAAAAGAGGCCATCGCCAAAAACTACGTTGCAGGCCATTTTTTTTGCGGCGGAAGCCGTTCAACCCCGAAATCAAGCCGGCATATCCGGCCCAAAGGGCGGTATGCCATATTTCTGCATTCCGGCAACATCGATTCGCATCATGCGGCTTACCTGAAAATGCTCGAAGAAGTCG
>JAVBTJ010000080.1:0-10929 GCA_031556215.1 Oxalobacter sp. | reverse complement strand
TCCATCGCCCGGTTCCGGTCAGAGCTCATATCCTAATCTGGTAAACTTACAGCGATTATTTTAATGAAGGGTAGCATGTTCCGGTCAGAGCTCATATCCTAATCTGGTAAACTTATTACCCAGCTATTATCCTCAACTTAGGGGTTCCGGTCAGAGCTCATATCCTAATCTGGTAAACTACTTAAAGACATCGTTTAGCTCGTAATAATGTTCCGGTCAGAGCTCATATCCTAATCTGGTAAACTCCTTCCTCCTGGCGTAAGTTTGCAAAAGCAGTTCCGGTCAGAGCTCATATCCTAATCTGGTAAACTAAGCACCTGCCATTACGCATGACGCAGCGCGTTCCGGTCAGAGCTCATATCCTAATCTGGTAAACTATCCGATTGATGAAAGCCTTGCGCGCCAGAGTTCCGGTCAGAGCTCATATCCTAATCTGGTAAACTGGCTGCGGCGTTGGGTTTTTCTTCAAAGGAGTTCCGGTCAGAGCTCATATCCTAATCTGGTAAACTTGACGCCCTGGCGACCGCGCAGGTTTGATGGTTCCGGTCAGAGCTCATATCCTAATCTGGTAAACTGTACCGGTATTCGTGCGATAGGGAGCCGCTGTTCCGGTCAGAGCTCATATCCTAATCTGGTAAACTAGAGGTGCGAATACCGACCGGACAGAATAGGTTCCGGTCAGAGCTCATATCCTAATCTGGTAAACTTCCCATGTCGATCTCTCGGTGACGGCCACGGTTCCGGTCAGAGCTCATATCCTAATCTGGTAAACTACCAACAAAATAACCCCCTGATTTTTAAGGGGGTTATTTTGTTTAAACATAAAAAATTTTCCGTTTTTTATTTAAAAAAGCACATACTGTTCCACTGATTTTTTTTGCGGCTGCCGGGATTTTCCACGAAAAGTAACAATGCGCTCATACTGTTTGTCTGTCAGTTGGAGGATGTGAACCCTTCCGCCATAAGGCAATCCATCTTCCACTCGACGGCAATAAGTGTCAATCTGCGCCTGACTTGTGCAAAAGCGCATATAAACAGAAAACTGTGACATTTCAAATCCCATGTCCAGCAAACGCTTGCGAAAATCTGTTGCTGCTTTTCGCTCCTGCCGCTCTACCACCGGCAAATCAAACATAACCATCAGCCACATGATACGATACCCACTCAGCATAGTACTACCCGTCACCCGATGACATCACCAAATCTACTGGCAATCCGGGCAAAGGCAAATCAAGTGGTTTTTTCTCGCCCATGAATATCTGCGCCAGAGAAGTCGCCAAACGCTGAATGCAAACCATCATGGGAGTTACCCCCGTACTTGTCGGCATATCATGATATAGCACATGAACGAGTGAACGTTTCGTTTCCGCATTAACGTCACCCTCCCGGCTTTTGCTTAACTGCCAGACTTTCAGATCAATCATCGGGCGAAATGGCTCCATTAAATCATCCGCCAGCCGCATGGAATTGCCCTGATTACTGTGATGAATTCCGATAGTCGGATGAAGTCCTGCCGCCACAATCGCTCTGGCTGTTGCTGCACGTAAAACAGTATAACCATAATTCAGCATGGCATTTATTCCGCTTTCCTGCCTGTCTCGGCGAAACTCTGTACCAAACAATAGTCCCCAGTACCTGCGAGCTCCCTGGGCTTCCAGATTATCTGGATCGCCGGAACGCACCTTTCTGACAAGAGACAACAGCGGCATATCCGGCGCATTAATGGCCTGCAAAACAGAAGCCTGCTGCAAAAGCTTGGCCTTAACAATTTCAGCCCACAAACGCTTGCTTAATGGTCTGGCGCGGGCAATCTGTGCATCAAAACGACCTGCTTGCTGGAAATTACCCTCTATCGGCAAAAGCATTCCAACCGCATTATGATTGGCCGCACACAAAACAAAGGGGGTACCCCGCTCACTTAATGCAACAAGCAAATTGTTGGTATAGCTTAAACCATGCGCATTGGCAATCAGCGCCGCAATATCGTCAAGGGGTACCTTCCCCAACTCTTCGCGCGAACCACCTGTTTCCTGAATGACAAGAAATCCCCGCGACACATACAAATGACGTCGGTCATCAGCAACCTCAACAATACGCCCTATCATCAGCCATCTCCTGATAAATAAACCCTTACCACTCCGGTAGGAGAAACCGTTACAAAACGCGCATTATCCCTCTGCAGGGAGCCTGCTGTTCTTCTTGTATAGGAAAAAACCTCGTTCTTATTTCTATCCCTTGCATCCGCATTAGCCTCCCTGAGGTCAACCAGAGATATAGCCCCATCAGATCTAATAGAAACAACTCTCATTACACGACGCTCACCATCCACATTCAGTTGAAGGCTATCGTTTCTCATTAAGCGCATGACCAATGGCTTTCCACTTACGCTCTGTGAACGACTGCGAAGCAGGGAAACACCCTTTTCTTTTCCATGCTTTCTTATAACCTGATAAGCCTCAAAGGTAGAGATAACTTCTCCAGCCCAGCGATTCTTCTCATTTTTTACGATTTCAATGCAGTAATTGCTATCCCCTTTATAGCCTTTGTATGGCCTGGGACTTCCATCAGGCAACAAACCATGTCGGTCTGATCTGCTTGCATCTGAAATGGGAATAATCGTCAGTTTTTCTGTGACACGCTCTTTTTTTCCATCCACTATTTTATGGTGCGTTACCCGACCATCTTCGCGAAAACCATAAGCTGTGTCATTGTGCATGGCTCCTTCATGACTATGATCCGGTCTGTGGCTGACCCTGATACTGCTGACAGCTCGCTCCACATGCTGGCGATAAGAGGGCCAAGGCTCGTCCAGTCCATCCAAAAGCCGCCCCAACTGCTTTTCTCTGGCACTCGCACTGGCCTGTGCGATCTTTTGCAACAAAGAACGATCTGTCACCGCTATTACGCATGCATCAACAGCATGATGTCTATGATCATCCCGGTTTTTTTCTCCTTGCCGCCCCAAAACACCATCCAAACCAAACTGTCTACGGAGCATGGCCGTCAGATGTCCGGGGATAACCCATGTATCCCCAGGACAGACAAGACTCAGGTAATCTCTGGCAATGCGGCTGAGGTAGCGAGTATCATTCAGCGCTCGCGCAGCAAAACCATCATCTTTTTTCAGCCATTGCTCATAGCCATCTTCGGCAAAGCGATACCGCTTATGACGATGCATGAGCGCAGCACGAGCAACTATCGCCTCGTAGTCATAACCCACAACCCTCTGACGCCCAAAAGCTTCCCATGGTGTCAGATTACCCTTGATCCTGTTGGCTTTTCGCATGGAAAGTGTTTTATTGCCCATGCTGTCATCAAGCGTTCGGGAAAATGGCAAAATATGTTCAATTTCTACTTCCGGGCTAAAAAGACGGCTGATACTGATCTGTTCCCCAGTATAGGGGCAACGCCGCTCTGCCGAATCAGCCGGGTTCAATTCTTCCCATAAGACCCATTTCCGCAAATCGGCAATCATCACCCTCTCTTCAGTTATGCCCATCAAATTAGCGATATCTTTTCTGCGTATTTCATTTTTTCTTCTGTTTTCCGCCTGTTCTTTACTGATTGAATTACGCTTTTCACGACTTTGTTTTAACTCCCGTGCGACTTCGATAACAACCTGTTCGGGGTGTCCATATTCTTTTAACAGAGAATTGACTACTGTTCGTATCTGATTCAGTCCAATATGTACGGTTGGGTTTGCAATGCGGCCATATTGTTTTTCATCGCTATCCGCCAGATCACCTGTACCAAAACCAACATGTTTCTGCAGAGGAATTCCATAGTAGGGGAGCTCAGACCAGATTTCACCTGTACTGAAATTGCTGTGATGCTCAAATCCTGCGGCAACAACAGCCTTGTCATATGTCTGCACCTCCTTTTCGAGTTCTGGCAAAATCCGCTCAAGTGCTGCAATACTCAAACTGGTATAGCCATCTGGAAGGCTCACGTTCATGATATTTTCTGCCTGCTCTTCACCAACACCTGTTTCCTCTTGTAACCAGTCAATCAGCGCTACCTCATTTTCTTCTGTCAACAAACGCATGACAATCTCATCTTGCATGGATTTCGGAAAATCAAACCATGCCTTGCCAAAATATTCTCTACGGCTTAAGGCAACACTAGTTGCATTGCCTTTCAGTTCAGTGCGTTTTACATCTTCAAGATTGAACTTTTCGGTGCTTTCCAGACCAAGTAAATTCCTGATCTGTAAGAAAGTCCGCCTGCCATTTTTTTCCAGCGCATCCACTAGGGTATTTCGCTGCTGCATATCAAGCGGTCGCCCTTTCAGATCCAACTGCAATATCCGAAGATTGTTCGCCTCCTGAAGAATGCGAAAACGCTGGACGCTCGGCAACGCCAACGGCGCTCTTTCTTCATCAGAAAAAAATGTGCAACGACCAGGTTTTACGGATTTCAGTTCTCGCTGATATAACAACGTTTCTTTGAGATCAATATACGCCTGCCCGGTAAACTGTTCCGGGTTTAACATAGCCTGCGTTTCCCACAAAGCATCAAATTCGGCCTCTACCATCCCCCTGTCAATATAGAGATCGTAGCTTTTATCTATTTTTATCCCGTGCTCTCCCGAAACCCGTTTTTCACGGTAACGCGCACGAACAGGTTCTTTGGATAGTGTTCTCTGATACAACCATTCGCCAACAGTCCGACAATTTTCGTCTTTCAGCTTGGCCTTCACCATCTTTAAGGCCTCTTTCATGACACCACTATCATTATCACTCTTGTCTGTTTTCCGATTACTTTTGAATCCACGCCGCTGATTGATATGAAAAAGTGCTCGTCCGAATTCATGGGGCATCAATGCTTCATCTAGCCCCTTTGCACGCAAGACATAAGGATTGAGTTTCTCAAGTGATTTTCGCTCTTTTTGATCTTCAGGAAAAAAACCGTAGGCAATAAGTTGATTCATCAGGCGAGCCTTTCGTTTCAGCAAACGATCTCTCCTGCGTCGCATAGCTCGCGCATTACGGCGAGTCACTGCCAGTGACTCGCCTCTTGGATTACGCCCATTTGAAAAAATACGAACGCCAGCCTTAACAATGGCACATGGATTGCCGTTCTTATCCAGGCGCACAATAACCCACCCCAGAGAATTACTACCCAAATCAAGCGCTAACCTGTAACGCATTTTTCGCAAGGTATTATTTTGACTGTTATTTTTCATACTTGATTTATCTTCCAAAATCCGTCTAAAATGTACGGGAACCCTAGATTAGGATATGAGCTCTGAACGCTAACAAGCTTTTAAAGCACCAAATGAAAAGGCCGCTATATGCGGCCTTTTACTTTTTGCAGAACCCGATAAATAAAGAAACCGCAACGGGCTTTATACAAAACCAGACCACCACGAAATTTTCACATTGGATCAGTATGACAGACTTTATTATGCTTGACACAAAATTTTAAGTGTGTATGTGAAGTTAATTGCAAAAAAGGGGTTACGATTTAACGTAACCCCTTGTTTTATTTTGGTAGGCCCAGCAGGACTTGAACCTGCGACCAACGGATTATGAGTCCGCTGCTCTAACCAACTGAGCTATGGGCCCGGTGGAAAATCAATTGCTTTCCAGGAAACTTTTGAGTTTATCCGAACGTGACGGATGACGCAATTTGCGTAACGCCTTGGCTTCAATCTGGCGTATCCGCTCGCGGGTCACGTCAAACTGCTTGCCGACTTCTTCCAGCGTATGATCCGTGGACATCTCGACCCCGAAACGCATGCGCAATACCTTCGCTTCACGCGGCGTCAGCGAGTCCAGCACATCCTTGACAACATTGCGCATGGAAACATGCAATGCGGCATCTGCCGGTGCAAGGGTGTTGTTGTCCTCGATAAAGTCGCCCAGATGGGAATCACCATCGTCACCAATCGGCGTTTCCATTGAAATCGGCTCTTTGGCGATTTTCATGATCTTGCGAATCTTGTCCTCCGGCATTTCCATCTTCATCGCCAGGGTTGCCGGATCCGGCTCGGAACCGGTTTCCTGCAATATCTGGCGGGAGATGCGGTTCATCTTGTTGATGGTCTCAATCATATGAACCGGTATCCGGATGGTACGCGCCTGGTCGGCAATGGAACGCGTGATCGCCTGGCGAATCCACCATGTGGCATAGGTAGAGAATTTGTAGCCACGGCGGTATTCAAATTTATCAACCGCCTTCATCAGGCCAATGTTGCCTTCCTGGATCAGATCCAGGAACTGGAGGCCGCGGTTGGTGTATTTTTTGGCAATGGAAATAACCAGACGCAGGTTGGCCTCTGTCATTTCGCGCTTGGCATTGCGCGCGCGCATTTCACCCGCCGTCATTTTCCGGTTGATGTCGCGCATATCCATCAGCGGCATGCCGCTTTTTTCCTCGATATCCATGAGCTTGCGCTGCAATTCCTTGACCATCGGCACATTGCGCCCCAGAATCGCGCTGTACGGGTAACCCGCATTCACTTCATCATCAACCCAGTCAAGGTTGGTCTCATTGCCGGGGAAGGTTTTGATAAAATGGGCGCGCGGCACACCACAGCGGTTGACAACCACATCCAGTATCTGCCTTTCAATCTGGCGGATTTCATCCATCTGCGCACGAAGGGTATCAGCCAGTTTTTCAATGAACTTGGCAGTAAAACGCATCCCCAAAAGCTCGTCGGAAATATTCTCGTGCGCGGTGATGTAGGCTTTGGAGTTATAGGCATTTTCTGCCGTGGCTTTCTGCATTTTCTTGAAGCAGTCGGCAATCACGCCGAATTTTTCAAGGGCGTGTGCTTTCAGTTTTTCAAGCTGCTCGGCAGAAAATCCACCGCCGCCACTGGCTGTAGAAGACTCATCTTCCTCTTCTTCCTCTTCTTCAGCTTCCTCGTCTTCCTCGCCCTCGTCATCCTCATCGTCTGACGCGGCTCTCATGGCAACGGTCGAGTCATCCTCGCTATCCTCGGCAAGACCGTCAACGATATCGTCGATTCTCACTTCACCAAGCCGGATTCTCTCGGCCTGTTCCAGGATTTCCATGATCGTTGTCGGGCTGGAAGAGATCGCCTGGATCATGTCTTTCAGGCCATCTTCAATCCGTTTGGCAATTTCAATTTCGCCTTCGCGCGTCAGCAGTTCGACAGACCCCATTTCGCGCATGTACATACGAACCGGGTCTGTTGTCCGGCCAAAATCCGAATCAACGGTGGAAAGTGCCGCTTCAGCTGCCGCCTCGGCTTCTTCATCGCTGGTGACATTGATGACGTTGTCGGTCAACAGCAGGTCTTCCGCATCCGGCGCATGCTCGTATACGGAAATGCCCATGTCGTTGAAGGTATTGATAATGCCCTCAATGGCATCCGGGTCGACAATATGCTCCGGAAGGTGGTCGTTGATTTCGGCAAAGGTCAGGAAGTTGCGTTCCTTGCCCAGCTTGATCAGCGAAATCAGGCGTTCGCGGCGACGTTCTATTTCTTCTGCCGTTGCTTCCGAATCACTGGAAAGCGCATCTTTCAGAAGCGCCTTTTCCTTGGCTCGCCTGTCTTTGACGCGGCTTCTTTCTGCCGCCTTCATTTCGGCGCGCTCAACCGCGTTAAGTGCAACGACTTCATCACTCTCCGGCTGGTAATCCTTTGGCTTTCTGCCACGCCGTCCCGGTACCTTTACCTTGGGCAGCACATAACCGGATGTATCGATCTGTGCCAATGCACTGGCATCCGTTGTAACAACGGTGCCTTTCTGGTCGGCAACTGCTGGGGCCTCCGCCTGCTGCGAAAGCGCCTTTGGCTTGCGGCCCCGTTTTTTAGGCGCTGGTGCCTCAACGACAGCAATCGAAACAGGCGCTTTGGCAACGGCTTTGACTGCCACTTTTTCTTCGACAGCAACCGTTTCCTTTCCGGATGTTTTTTTTCCACCCCTGGGCTTGGCGACTTCAACAGGCGCGGGAATAACATCCGCTGCCTTTTTCTTTCTGGCAGAAAGCGGCTCGGCTTTCACCGCGGCTTTAGGCTCAGCTTTAGGCTTGACTTTAGACTCGGCCTTCACGGCAGCTTTGCCACTGACCGCCTTTTTGGGTTCAGCCTGTGGTGGGCTGGCAACCACCTTTCCTTTGGCTACAGCTTTGGGTTTGGATTGGGGCTGATCTTTGGGCTTGGGCGAAACTTTCGGCGCAGCCAGTGCCTTTGGCGCGACCTTGGCTTTAGGCGCAGCCTTTACGGCAGCTTTTTGTGCCGGTTTTTCCTTGACCGCTACAGGCTCGGTTTTCGCTTTCGCGTTCGTTTTCGCTTTGGCCTGGTTTTTTTCTTTTGCCTCTACGACAACCGCCTCCTCGCGCTTTGAGCTTCCACGACCTCTTTTGTCCTGCTCAAGCACAGCAGCTTTTTGGTTCTTAACCGGTTGCGATTTCTTTGATTTCTTTTTGTCGTCCACTGTCCGCCCCAGAATCAACTAATTGGTATACAGGGCACAGCGAGTGCCCGCATGTAAAGCCCTAAATTATAACACAAATTGACTTGCTTTTATTGGTCTTGTGACAAGCCATGCATCAAGACTGCGTGCCGTCTTCAATAATCTGCTGCCGCAATGCCTGCTGTTCGTTTTGCAGATCCTGCACATACTGGCGGTTCTCAAGCGCCCGCTCCGGATCTGCCATCAGGTCTTCCAGTTCTTCTTTTATCAGTAAAATCCGGATCTGCCGCATGGAGCCTTTCAATTGCCTCCTGGCACCAGCCATATCCAGGTCGTGCCCATCCATCACTTCCGCAATCAACTGGCCATAGTCCCTACCAGAGAGCCGAAAATACTCGGTCAATGCGGCAAAACCCACATTTTCGCCAATGGCATGCACGGCATTGACAATATCCGACAGCGTTTGTGCATCATCAGGCGCAAATTGTTCAATGGCCGCCCTTTCCTCTTCTTCCATCTCCGGCACCAGCTCAGGATACATGAGCAAGGCACGGAGCACCTGCCTGCCCAGGGTGACGATCTGCGGCCTTGACTGGCGCGGCGGGGTACGCTGCTTTTTCGCGGCGGGCCTGGATAATCCAAAAAACGATTCCAGTTCATCCGCCGCTGTCTGCGTCAAATCCCCCAGCTTGCGAACAATCTGCAAACGCAACGCGGAAGGCTGGATAGCCTGCAAAAGCGGTTTGGCGACATATTGCGCTCTTGCCCGACCTTCCAGCGTATTCAGATCGCTTCCTTTTGCGATGACCTGAAAGAGAAATTCCGAAAAGGGCACGGCATTCCTGATTTCTTTCTGAAAGGCGTCTGCCCCGTATTCACGCACAAAACTGTCCGGGTCATGCTCTGGCGGCAAAAACAGAAATCGAACACTCTTGTTATCTGTCACATAGGGAAGACTCGCTTCCAGCGCCCTGCGCGCCGCACTTTGCCCCGCCTTGTCGCCATCAAAGGCGAAAACAACCAGGTCTGTCTGGCGCATCAGCTTTTGCACCTGCACAGAAGTACAGGCCGTACCCAGGGTGGCAACAGCCTGGGGAAAGCCCAGTTGCGCAAGCGCCACAACATCCATATACCCTTCCACAACCAGGACATAACCCGCATCCCGGATATCCTGGCGCGCTTCAAAAAGGCCGTACAGCTCGTTGCCCTTCTGGAACAAGGGGGTTTCGGGAGAATTCAGGTACTTTGGCTCCCCCTTGTTGATGACACGGGCGCCAAATGCAATGACCTGCCCTTTGGTATTGCGGATGGGGAACATGATCCGGTCGCGGAAACGGTCATAGCGCGAATAAGGGGACGCGCTGCCGGTATCCGAATCCCGCTCAATGACCAGGCCGGATTCTTCCAGCACTTTGGCAGCATAGTCAGGGAATAATGTCCGCAATCCGTCGCGCCCGTCCGGTGCATAGCCCAGGCCAAAGCGCGCTGCAATTTCCCCTGAAACCCCGCGCCCTTTCAGATAGGCAATCGCAGGCTCGGTCTGCCGCAACTGTTTGCGATAAAAGCGATCCGCCTGCGCCATGATTTCCCCCTGCACCAGGCTGACAGCCTGTTTTTCGGCGCGTTGTTCCGGCGTAATTCTCTGGTCATCCTCCGGCACAACCATGCCTGCGCTGTTTGCCAGTTCATGCACGGCCTCAACAAACCCCAAACCGGCATATTCCATCAAAAAACCAATGGCACTGCCGTTTTTACCACAGCCAAAACAATGGTAAAACTGCTTGACAGGGCTGACGGTAAAACTGGGGGTCTTTTCGGTATGGAAGGGACAAAGGCCGAGCAGGTTTGCTCCGGCCTTTTTTAATTGCACATGCTTTTCAACTACACTGACAATATCAATGCGGTTGATAAGATCCTGGATGAATGACTGGGGTATCACGAATTAAAACGAATCAAAAAGTGTTTTATTATCAAAAAACAATCTTCGATTATTTTAACGCGCTTTTTATCAGGATTTGGTCAACGCATTTTTGACCATGCCGGACACCGCCGACATATCGGCCCGCCCCGCCAGCTTTGCTTTCAGCACAGCCATGACTTTGCCCATATCCTGCGGGCCAGCCGCACCGGCTACTGCAGCGCTGACTTCTTTTTCAATTTCTTCTGTACTGAGCGCCGCAGGCATGTATGCGGAAAGCACCTCAAGCTCGGCCTTTTCCTGGTCTGCCAGATCCTGGCGGCCACCGGCCTCAAACTGGGAAATGGAATCCCGGCGCTGCTTGATCATTTTTTCAATAATGCCGAGAACATCGGTGTCGGTGAGATCCTTGCGGTCATCGACTTCCTTCTGCTTCATCGCTGCCGTCAGCATACGAATGGTGCCCAGCCTCGCGCTGTCTTTGGGGCGCATGGCTTTTTTAATATCCTCGACGATTTGTTCTTTCAGGCTCATTGGGGCTCCCCCCCCCCCCGGATTTTTGGCGACACAAAAACCCGCCGCGGATATCCGGCGCGGGTCTGGATCAGTATGCCCGACCTG
>JAVBTJ010000024.1:0-8408 GCA_031556215.1 Oxalobacter sp. | reverse complement strand
GAAACCGAGGCTGTCCTGACCCGTTTTACGGGGGGAAATTGAACAGGTGCCACCCATGTATTCTGCATTAAAGCGCGACGGGAAACCCCTGTATGAATATGCGCGCGCGGGAATCGAGCTTGATCGCGAGGCAAGGCCGGTGACGATCCACCAACTGGCCCTGCTGGATTTTTCCCCGCCCTTTCTGACCTTGCGGGTCGCATGCAGCAAAGGAACCTATATTCGGGTTCTGGGTGAAGACATTGGTGAGGCGCTGGGATGCTGCGCCCATCTGCAATCCCTGCGACGCGTCAAAGTTGGTTCGCTTGAGATAGCCCATGCCAGTACGCTGGCCGATATCGAGCAGATGGAAAATCCGGAAGGGACATTAAAGCCGGTTGATTACCTGCTTTCCACCTTTTTTCCGGTTTATTTGCCTGAAGAACTGTCCCGGCGTTTTATGCACGGGCAAAGGCTGTCACTGGAAAAAGAAAAAATAGTTGTTCCGGATTCAACCCGAAGAGTGCGTGTATATGATGCCGCCAGCCAGAAACTGCTGGGAACCGCACTGATAAGAGAAGACAGCGTACTGGCGCCAGAGCGCCTGATTGCTGCGTGATACAATCGCCCCTCCCATTTACCAACACCAGCGTAGAAATTTATGTCAAAAACCAGCCGCGCCATTCGAAATATTGCCATCATTGCCCACGTCGATCATGGCAAAACCACGCTCGTGGATCAATTGCTCCACCAGTCCGGTACCTTCCGCGAAAACCAGACTGTCAGCGAGCGCGTCATGGACTCAAACGATATTGAGCGGGAACGCGGGATTACCATCCTGGCAAAAAACTGTGCGGTGGAATACAACGGCACGAACATCAATATTGTCGATACGCCGGGGCATGCCGATTTTGGCGGAGAAGTCGAGCGCGTGCTTTCCATGGTTGACAGCGTATTGCTTCTCGTTGACGCAGTTGAAGGGCCGATGCCGCAGACGCGTTTTGTCACGAGAAAAGCGCTGGCGCTGGGATTGAAGCCGATTGTCGTCATCAATAAAATTGACCGTCCGGGCGGGCGTCCCGAGTGGGTTATCAATGCCACCTTTGAATTGTTCGACAAGCTGGGCGCAACAGAAGAGCAACTGGATTTTCCCGTTATCTATGCATCTGCCTTAAACGGCTATGCCTCGACTGATCCCACCGCGCGATCAGGCACGATGCGCCCTCTCTTTGATGCCATTTTAGAATACGTCCCCGTCCGGGAAGCGGACGCTGATGGCCCGCTCCAGATGCAGATTTCCTCCCTGGATTTTTCCTCCTATGTCGGCAAAATCGGGATTGGCCGGATCAATCGCGGACGGGTACATCCGTTGCAGGATGTCGTGATCATGAACGGCCCGGATTCCACACCGATCAAGGGGCGCATCAACCAGGTTCTGCATTTCAGCGGGCTGGAAAGAGTCGTCATTGATGAAGCCTTCGCCGGTGATATCGTCCTGATTAACGGGATAGACGAACTGGACATCGGCTCAACGGTTTGTCTGCCGGAAAAACCGGAAGCCCTTCCCATGCTGTCTGTCGATGAACCGACCATGACGATGAATTTCATGGTCAACACGTCCCCCTTTGCCGGTCGGGAGGGCAAATTTGTGACCAGCCGCCAGTTGCGTGAGCGCCTGGAAAAGGAACTTAAATCGAATGTGGCCCTGCGGGTCGCCCTGACCGATGACGAAACCGTTTTTGAGGTTTCCGGCAGGGGAGAATTGCACCTGACCATCCTGATTGAAAACATGCGAAGGGAAGGCTACGAATTTGCCGTTTCGCGCCCGACAGTCGTTTACAAAACCATTGACGGCAAAAGACATGAGCCGTATGAACTCCTGACAGTGGATATGGAAGAGGCCGGGCAGGGCGGCGTGATGGAAGAACTTGGCAGGCGTCGAGGCGAGCTTCAGGACATGCAACTGGACGGCAAGGGGCGTGTCCGGCTGGAATACCGTATTCCGGCCAGGGGACTGATTGGTTTCCAGAGCGAATACATGACGCTGACGCGCGGGCTGGGGCTGATGAGCCATATATTCGATAACTACTATCCGATTGATGAAGACAAGGCTGCCTTCACCGGAAGGCGGAATGGCGTATTGATTTCGCAGGATGACGGCGCTGCCGTTGCCTATGCCTTGTGGAAACTGCAGGATCGCGGGCGGATGTTCGTCAACCACAATGACCCGGTTTACGAAGGCATGATTATCGGCATCCACTCGCGTGAAAATGACCTGGTCGTCAATCCCATCAAGGGAAAACAGCTGACCAATGTCCGTGCATCCGGTACCGATGAAGCTGTTCGCCTGACGCCGCCCATCCAGCTCTCACTGGAGTACGCGGTCGAATTTATCAATGATGACGAACTCGTCGAGATCACGCCGAAGAGCATCCGTTTCCGCAAGCGCTTCCTGAAGGAATACGAGCGCAAACGGGCAGCCCGCCAGCCGGATTAGCCATGAATTGACCGTCTTATGAGCAGGCAACTTACCCGGCAGCAAGCCATTTTTCTGATGGTACTGGTTCCGCTGTTGTGGAGTATGGCGGGCATTTTTACCCGCCAGCTTGCCTCGGTCAAGAATGTTGAAATCGTTTTCTGGCGCAGCGGGTTTGCGGCCTTGTTTGTCGCCGGTTACCTGCTGGTTTCCAGAAGAGAGCAGTTTTTTTTCGGCCTGAGGAAGATGGGCGTGTCCGGCTTTTTCTCCGGCGTGATGTGGGCCGTGATTTTTACCTGCTTCATGCTGGCACTGACATTGACCACCGTTGCCAATACCCTGCTTGTCGGCAGCATAACCCCTTTTCTGACCGCCTTCTTTGCCCGGCTTTTCCTCGGGCAGAAAACATCGCCCGGAACCTGGATAACCATTATCCTGACTTTTTTTGGGGTAGGCTGGATTTTTGTCGGTAATGCGGGTGGGCTTAAGGATTCCCACCTTGCAGGGCTTTTCTTTGCTTTGGCAGTGCCTTTTGCCTATGCTGCCAATTACATTATTTTCAGCCGGGCGCGATGGAAAACCGACATGATGCCTTCGGTTTTCCTCGGAGGGGCGCTATCGTCAATAGTCATGATTTTTCCTGCTTTTCCACTGGAAGCATCTGCCCATGATATTGGCATGCTTGCTGTTTTGGGTGTCTTTCAACTGGGCATTCCCTGCCTTTTGCTGGTCTATGTTTCCCGTTTTTTATTACCGGCGGAAATGGCGCTGGTTGCCATACTGGAAATTGTATTGGGGCCGCTGTGGGTATGGATTGGCATCAATGAAATTCCCTCAAAAGAAACGCTGGCAGGGGGAAGCGTTGTCTTGCTGTGTCTTTTATCGCATGAGGTTGTGTCGATGCTACACATCCGGCGAAAAAAAGATGCAGGCAGAATTGTTGATGAAAAACATTAGCTTGCGGTATTTTTGGGTGTAAAAAAACCAATACAGCCGAAATACGGCTGTATTTTTTTATTCATTTTGCGGCAAATATGCCTAAAATGGGCATTGCAGGCCAGCGCAGTAACATATATATTGATGCCTGATTTGTTTTTAACAGAGCAAATTTTTCTTGACAGGTTTATTTAGCACGCGTCTAATGTGCGTTTCAGGAAATATTTTGTAGATTCAACATAATTTTAAGGGGAAATTGCGTGAATAAATCTGAGCTCGTTGAGCATATTGCAAAGTCAGCAGATATTTCCAAAGCCGCCGCCACCCGGTCTTTGGATGCAATGATTGATGCTGTTAAAATGACACTGAAAAAGAACCAGAGCGTTACGCTGGTTGGTTTTGGCACATTCAGCGTGGGTCAGCGTGCAGCCCGTTCCGGCCGTAATCCACGCACTGGTGAAGTTATTAAAATCAAATCGGCAAAAGTTCCTAAATTTAAAGCTGGTAAAGCTTTAAAAGATGCTGTAAACTAATTGTTTTGCTGGCGTAGTGACAAAAAACGCCAAAAAGTTTGACTGACTAAGGTTTTAGAGGGTGCTTAGCTCAGTTGGTAGAGCGGCGCCCTTACAAGGCGTAGGTCGGGAGTTCAAGCCTCTCAGCACCCACCAAGTCAAACAGGAAGTTTTAGGAGTGGTAGTTCAGTTGGTTAGAATACCGGCCTGTCACGCCGGGGGTCGCGGGTTCGAGCCCCGTCCACTCCGCCAAACATCTGAAAAAGGCGAACGCGAGTTCGCCTTTTTTTATACATTTTTTTGTTTTAATCCTGCTGCACGGATAGATTGTTATGTTAGAGCTGATACGCCGCAACAAGCTGATGACCCAGATTATTCTGCTGGTTTTTATCGTTCCTTCCTTTATTTTTTTCGGGGTCCAGGGATATGACATGCTGGGTGACGGCAATGCCCCTGCCAAGGTAAACGGGAAGGCCATTACAGAACAGGACTGGGAGAACGCGCAGCGCGAGCAGGCAGACATGATGCGTCGGCGTGCAGGCCCGCAATTTGACCCGAAATGGATCGAGTCGCCCAATTTCAAATGGATGGTGCTGGACAGGGTGATTGACAGCAATGTCATTGCCACCGAAATCGCGGCTGAAAAACTGACGATTCCGGATGTGGTCGTGTTGCAGAAGATCATGGAAATTCCGGGCATGACAACGGAGGACGGCAAACTCGACAGGCCAACCTACGAAGCCGCCCTGAAAGCGCAGGGACTTACAGACCAGATGCATTTCTCGATGGTACGGCATGACCTGGTGCAGCAGCAGATTGCAGCGCCGTTGCAGTACGGCTTTTATCTGCCGCAAATGCTGACCGAACATATCTGGGATATTTTCGAGCAGGAGCGTGAAGTCCAGGTCAAGGTTTTCAAGGCATCGGATTATCGTTCGCAGGTGAAGGTCACGCCAGAAGAACTGGAAACCTATTACACCAGCAACGGCAACCAGTTTGCGATTGCCGAGCATCTCAGTGCCGAACTCGTTGTCCTGGATATGCAGACCATCGAAGATTCCATCAAGATCAGCGAAGCCGACATCAAATCCTATTATGAGCAGAACGCCCGGCGTTTTGCCGTACCCGAAGAGCGTCGCGTCAGCCACATCCTGATCGAGGTGCCCAAAACCGCTTCGGAGTCCGACCAGAAGGCCGCGCGTGAAAAGGCAGAGGCGCTACGTACCAAACTGAAAGAAAATCCGGGTTCTTTTGCCGAGCTGGCAAAACTCAATTCCAAAGACCCGGGGTCAGCAGCAAAAGGCGGCGACCTGGGCTTCTTTACCCGTGGAAAAATGGTTCGTCCTTTTGAAGAGACCGCCTTTGGCATGAAAAAAGGCGAAATGAGCGATGTCGTGCAAACGGATTTTGGCTATCACATCATTGTGCTCACGGACATCAAGCCGGCGGTTGAAAAACCCCTGTCAGCCGTTCGCCCGCAGGTCGTGGAAGAAATCCGCAAGCAACTGGCGGGCAAAAAATATGCCGAGGTTGCCGAAGTTTTCTCCAATACCGTCTATGAGCAGCCGGACAGCCTGCATCCGGTTGCCGACAAGCTGAAACTGAAAATCCTGAAAGTCGATAACCTGACGCGTGAGCCGAACCCGGCTTATGCAAAGCATGTCATTTTGAATAATCCCAAATTCCTGCAGGCGGTTTTCGCGGATGATGTCATCAAGAACAAGCACAACACGGAAGGCATCGAAATCGGGCCACAGCTGATGGTCGCCGCCAGGGCGTCGAAATATTACCCAGCGACAGTCAAGCCGTTCAATGAAGTCAAAGCCGATATTGAAAAAGTGCTGGTGACCCAGAAGACCGGACAGCTTGCCAAAGTTGCCGGGGAGGCTGAACTGGCGAAACTGAAAGAAGGAAGCGAACCGAAAGGCTTCTCCCCATCTGTCACGGTTTCACGCCAGATGATCAACATGACCGGCAGGCTTGACCTCATGCCGATCATGAAAGCGGATATCAGCAAGCTGCCGACTTATGTCAACGGAGCGGATTATGCAGAAGGCTACGTTATTTACCGCATCAACAAGGCAAGCACCCCGGCCAAACATAATCCCCAGGTTCGCGAAGCCATGCACACACAACTGATGCGCAGCTCAGCCCAGCAGGAAATGTTTGCCTACATGAGCTACCTGCGAACCAAGGCCAAGGTCGAGCGCCTGAAAAAACCGGAAGAGCCAAAAGCCGCCGTCGCAAAACAGCCATGAAGATCACGGAAAACCCGTTTTTAAACGAGCTGGGTTTTGAACTGGTCAGCATGGCTGACGGGACAGCCGAAATTGTGATCGACCTGCAACCGCAGCATATGAATAGCTGGCAGGTCATGCATGGCGGCATCATCATGACACTGCTGGATGCCAGCATGTCCCGTGCGGCCCGTTCGCTCGTGGAGGGCGTCACCAGTGCCGCGACAGTGGAAATGAAAACCAGCTTTTTCCAGCCCGGCGGCAAGGCCAACAGCCGTGTCAGGGGCGTTGGGCGGGTGCTGCACCGTTCCACGACCATGTACTATTGCGAAGGCGAGATATGGAAAGGCGAAACCCTCGTCGCCAAGGCGATGGGAACCTTCAAAGTATTCAAACGCGCTGATATCGCCCGCAGGCTCAAAGTCTGAATTTCTTCAGGCCCTGCCTTCCCTGAATTTTTCCGTGTCTGCTACGCCGGTATCGGCAGATTGTTGTTCAGGTTCATGAAGCCCTTGATAATCCGGTAAGCCTTCCATATCCAGGCAATGGCCCATGTCAGGCAGGCGAGTGGAATGCCGATCATTGTCACGAAAAAGATCCATCCCAGGATCGCCAGGCCAAAATACAGCCAGAAAGAACGTATCTGCCAGGTGTGGTGGCTGAAGACAAAGGTGTCTTTGGCATTCGGGCGCGTGATATAGCTGACAATCAGCGGTATCCACGAAAAAAGCCCCAGGGCGACCACCAGGTCGACACTGTGGAAGACATACAGCCACCACGCGGTATTTTTCAGTGACTGGAGTTGAGGATCAAGGACAAGCGAATCAGCCATTTTTTCTTCTTTCATGATGAGAGGGACGATGCCCTTTTTCCTGGATGGTCTGGTTATTGACCGGAATATTGTGGAAAAGCCGTTGGGAACGCCTGGTGACAGCCGGGCCGATGACACGGATGCCGCGAACCCGTTTAATGGCTTCCACCATGTATACCGCGCCGAAATAGGGCCACCATCTCTCCCCGGTTTTTTCCATGAATGAAAAGCGGGTCTGCCATTTACGGGTTTTGCATGGCGGCATGTAGCAGCCAAAATGCCCGCGGCTGGTTTCCAGGCCCAGCAGCTTCAGCCAGTCCTTGATTCGCGGCAGGCTGATGAATTCGGCATATTCCGGCAGAAAATGCGCCCCGGTGATCCGCCCCATTTTCTGGCGGATTCCCCACAGGCTGGCCGGATTAAAACCGCTGATAATGAGTTTTCCCTCCGGGATCAGCACCCGTTCCACTTCCCGCAGAACCTGGTGAGGCGATTCGGCAAATTCCAGCACATGCGGCAGAACAACCAGGTCAATGCTTTGCGAAGCAAAGGGCAATTCTTCAAAGCGGTGCAGCACCGAGACAGAAACGGGGGCGGGCTGGCTTCGGCTGTCCGGATGGCTGTCATGCCGGGCGACTTCCTGCCATGAAGCACAGGAAAGCCAGCGGTTTTTGATGCGGCTTTCGTCCAGCGCGCTGATGGAGGGAAAGCCGATTTGCATCGCGTGAAACCCGAAGATATCCGCCGTCAGGCTGCGGTAATGTTCCTCTTCCCATTCACGTATATACTTGCCGGTGGTTGACCCCAGCCAGTCGTGCATGGTGATAACAAGATTTCGGGATGCGGGTGCCAGCATGTCGTCTCCAACGAACCAGAGCCGGTCTTACCCGCTTCTGGATACTTTTTCCCGTGCCTGCTGGCGGGTTGTCACCTCGGATAATTCCATGATTTCCTTCGCCATGAATTTCCAGATGTCGTCCACGCTGATAATGCCCGCCAGGGCGCCATGCTTGTCGACAATGGGAATCCGGCGAACACCCTTGTACCGCATCCGCTCGATGGTTTCAAATATATTTTCCGTTGCCACTGCCGTCATCAGTTCGGAGCGCATGATGTCAATGACCTTGATGCTCTTGGGATCCAGCCCTTCAGCCAGCACAATGACAACGATATCCCTGTCGGTGACGATACCCTGGGGAATGCACATGCCATTGATTTCCTCAACCACAATCAAGGTGCCGACATGGTTCTGGCGCATCATTTTTGCGGCTTCCAAAATGGTGGTTTCCGGCGCGCAGGTGACGGTATTAGTTGTGCAGATATGACCAACTTGCATGGATTTCTCCTATCGTAAAGAAGACAACAGGCAGACCGGTTGCCAGGTTGCTGACAAAGTAATCGGGGCTTTTCTGCGATCAGATGAGTCCTCGATTTCACCTCATACGGTGGGTGGTTGA
>JAVBTJ010000054.1:0-10414 GCA_031556215.1 Oxalobacter sp. | reverse complement strand
CCGTCCTTGTCCGGCGCAAAAACAAAGGCAGGGCGGTAATACTGGTCTTTCAGGCGGGAGGCTAAAATGCCGACGACACCCTGGTGCCAGTTGTCATCTCGCACACAGAGGGAGGCGCTTTCATCCGCCTCGAAATTTTCCAGCATCGCCAGCGCTTCCTCGCGCATCCCGATTTCGATTTCCCGCCTTTCCTGGTTGATCTCATTGAGCTGCTGCGCGATTTCCCATGCGCGCCCCTCGTCGTCCGTCAAAAGGCATTCTACCCCCAGCGCCATATCGGAAAGGCGTCCGGCCGCATTCAGTCGCGGCGCAACCGTAAAACCCAGGTCAAAGGTGCTGGCTTTTTGCCAGTCCCGTCCGGCAGAGCGGAAAAGGGCGGCAATACCCGGCTGCATGTTCCGGGCGGCAATGCGTTTCAAGCCCTGCGCCACCAGGATACGGTTATTCCTGTCCAGCCGTACCACGTCAGCCACCGTACCCAGTGCCACCAGGTCGAGAAGGCGATCCAGGCGGGGCTGGTTTTTCTCATTAAAAACGCCGCGTTGCCGGAGTTCGGCGCGAAGCGAGAGCATCACATAAAAAATCACGCCAACCCCTGCCAGATTTCGGCTTTCAAAAGTGCAGGCCGGATGGTTCGGGTTGACGATCACGCAGTTTTCGGGCAACGCATCCCCCGGCAGGTGGTGGTCTGTCACCAGCACATCCATCCCCTGCCGCACAGCCTCAAGCACCCCATCGATACTGGCAATGCCGTTGTCCACCGTGACCAGCACCTGCGCCGCATGCTTTTGGCGCGCCTCATCCACGATAGCCGGTGTCAGGCCGTAACCATTGTCAAAACGGTTGGGAACCAGGAAGGAAACATCGCCACCCATCATCTTCAGGCCGATTACCGCCACAGCGCAGGCCGTTGCGCCATCGCAGTCATAGTCCGCAATAATGCAGATTTTCCTGTTTCCTGCGATGGCGTCAGCCAGTAAAATCGCAGCCTTTCCCGCATTCAGCAGCCCTGAAGGGGGGAGCAGGGCAGAAAAATCGGTGGAAAGTTCGCTCATGTCCGATATGCCCCGCGCCGCGTAAATACGGGCGAAAACAGGATGCAACCCCTGTTGGGAAAGCATATCTGCCGTTCTGGAAGAATAGGCTCTGGTAATAATTTGGGTCATGCGGTGGTTTTTTCGAAAAAAGGCATCTTCAGGATTTTTCAGGAAAAAGCAGGGAAATGAATATCGGTTGGCATATTACGCATCCCGCTATTCTATGGCAAACTGTGCCATCTCATCAGGAGTTTGATAATTGAGCCTTTTTTCCAATTTGCCGTATGAATGGCTGGTCGGCCTGCGCTATATCCGTTCCGGGCGCAAAAGCGGGCGCAACCGCTTTATCTCATTCATTTCACTGATTTCAATGGCGGGCATCGCGTTGGGTGTCGCGGCGCTGATCGTTGTCATGTCCGTGATGAACGGCTTCCAGAAAGAAGTGCGCGACAAGATGCTTTCCGTTTTGCCCCACATCGAAATATACGACACGCAAGGTTCCCTGCCGGACTGGCAGCAGACGGCAAAAGAAGTCATGAAAAACCCGGAAGTGAAGGGGACGGCACCCTATGTCATGGCACAGGCCATGCTGACCCGCTCTGACCGGGTACAGGGCGTCATCGTGCGCGGCATTGTCCCCTCCGAGGAGGTTCATGTCTCGGATGTTGCCAAACAACTTAAATCCGGCGACTTCAACAGCCTGCAGCCCGGGACCTTCAATATCGTCGTCGGCGTTGGCCTGGCACGGCAGTTGCGCCTTTACCAGGGCGACAAGGTTACCCTGATTGCGCCGCAGGGACAGCTTACTCCCGCCGGCATGATCCCGCGCTTAAAGCAATTCACCGTTTCCGGTATCTTTGATGTCGGGCACCATCTGCTCGATACCAGCCAGGCTTTCGTCAGTATGGAAGACGGCATGAAAATGTTCCAGCAGGAAGCGCCAAACGGTCTGAGGCTGCGGATCAAGGACATGTACCAGGCCCCCGTCGTTGCCTGGGAAATCTCAAAACAATTGAACAACAATGACCTCCTTGTACGCGACTGGTCAAAGATGAACCGAAACTGGTTTGCCGCCGTGCAGATGGAAAAACGCATGATGTTCATCATCCTGCTCCTCATCGTGGCGGTTGCCGCCTTTAACCTCGTTTCCACGCTCGTCATGACCGTGACCGAAAAACAGGCCGACATCGCCATCATGCGTACCCTGGGCGCCTCGCCGCGCTCCATCATGAAAATCTTCATGATCCAGGGCGCGATTGCCGGCATACTCGGCACCCTGATCGGCGTCTTTGGCGGCATCCTCATTTCCGCCAACATCGACATCATCGTCCCCTTTATCGAAAGGCTCTTCGGCTTCAGCTTCCTGCCGAAGGATATCTACATGATCAGCCAATTACCGTCCGAACTGCGTCTGGGCGATGTGCTGGCAACAGGCAGCTGCGCCATCATCCTGGCATTTCTGGCTACCCTGTACCCAAGCTGGAGCGCTTCGCGCGTCAATCCGGCGGAGGCGCTACGCTATGAGTGATGCCGTTTTATCCTGCACAGGACTTGGCAAGACCTTCTCGCAGGGCGACTATGCCGTGGAAGTCTTCAAGGACATCCACTTTGACGTCTATCCGGGAGAGCGTGTCGCCATCGTCGGTGCATCCGGCTCCGGCAAATCGACGCTGCTGCACCTTCTTGGCGGGCTGGATACGCCTACAGCCGGTGCCGTCAGCCTTCAGGGAAGGGATCTGGCCAGCCTCTCCGAAACCGAGCGGGGCACCGCGCGCAACCAGTCGCTGGGCTTCGTTTACCAGTTCCACCACCTGCTTCCCGAATTTTCCGCGCTGGACAATGTCGCCATGCCCCTTTTGATCCGCCGCGCCAGCCGGGAAGAAGCCCACGAAGCCGCAAGGGAAATCCTCGCCCGCGTCGGACTCACGCACCGCATTACCCACCGTCCTGGAGAGCTTTCCGGCGGGGAAAGGCAGCGCGTCGCCCTGGCCCGCGCGCTGGTGACAAAACCGGCCTGTGTCCTGGCGGATGACCCCACCGGCAACCTCGACCGTCCCACCGCCCAGCAGATATTCGACCTGATACTGGAATTGTCCCGGACAACCGGCACGGCCTTTATCATCGTCACCCACGACATTGATCTTGCCAAACGCTGCGACCGTATCCTTCGCATGTCCCCGACGGGACTTGAGGGGTAATCTTTTTCAGGAATTCCGTTTGGGCAAATTCATTGTTGATAGGATGCTTTTTGATAAAAGAAAAAATCAGCAAACGATCCTTTAAGATGATTGCCGAGATAAGGATACTTGTTTGGCATATGTTGGATCAGCTTCCATTCAGGTAAATTTTTGTCTACCCAGTCAGTAAAATTCCGATGCCGGACATGCGGCGCTGTCACTGCATTCAATTTTTCATCATTGCTTGAATAAATGACAACGAAGTGATGAGATGATGCGAAAAGGGTTTGAATGTAATTTTCAAAAACGATATCTTCTACCAGGTGATATATCACATCCAGAGAAAGCGACAGATCAGCTTTTTCAGACGAATAATCGCTCATGAGTTTGAACGATTTTGTCTCATCTCCGTTAAAGTGGAGACGGCAAATTTCAATCGCCTTTTCACTGACGTCAAATCCGGTATATTGTGGGTACGAGGAAAGTGATAATTGATTTCCGTCACCACATCCCAATTCAATTACAGATTGGATATCGTTTTTTCTGACGAACGCATTGAGAACTTCTGCCTTCCATTCGGCAAATTTTCCATATGAGCCTGCTCCGGAATTACCCCCTCCCTGGTACCTGTCGTTCCAATAGCTACTTGAGGATTGCACATATCGCTCTTCAATCAATTTTGCCTTAATGGTGGGGTAATAATCTATCAGGTTCTGAATCTGCCTGTCATTATGGCCTTGCGATACATTTAAATGGCGCAGGTTATTGTTTTGACGTGAATTTGAAATATTTTCGTTTATTTCAGCAATGTTGTTTTTCACAACCTGTATTTTCACGTCATTCAAAACAGCCATTGCCCAGAACCAGATATCATCTGCTGTTGGCGCAATTTTCATGAAAAGGTCTTCCCGACAAATATCGTTATGCAATATTTTTGGCGGAAAGAGCGTTCCTCCTCCACTTGTTAAAAAGTTTCTGAAAGAAGGTTGGGTTTTCTTGAACGATACGGCCTTTTTCCAATCGTCATAATCTGCAATTCCATCGTTTTCCCTAAAAGCAATAACATGGGCGCGATGAGCATGGACAGCGTTTTTTTCCTTGGCGTAAGAGGCAAGAAGCCGTTCCAGCATTTGGGGTGGATAAAAAACATCATCGTCTACCGTGACGATCACATCGTTCGGATACGCCTTGAGGGAGGGTATTAATTTTTTATAGGACTGGATATCCCTGCACCATTTGATGGTCAGCCCATGCTTGACAAGCTTGAGCAAAGATTCAGGCAAGTCGGCATTTCTGTTGGGAAATTGCTCCTCACCAAGCCAAAGTACGATTTCGTCAGGCTTTTCGGTCTGGTTGAATAGTGAATAAATCGTATATTGGAGCTTGGGGATTCTGGGCGGGAAGGACGTTAATGAGACAATGATCCTCGGATTTCTCTTGATGGTTGTAACTCCGGCCCCCTTACCCGTTAATTCTTTGAATAGCCTTTCAATTTTCAACCGGCTTCTTGTCAAGTTTTGTTTTAATAATTCTCCTGCCTGCAAAAAAGGTCTTTTCACCTCCCGCCACACTTTCGCGAGTCCTTTGGGTTTGATTATTTTTTTCATATTTTTTTAATGTCAGCGTAGCCACGAATACAACGCCTGTCGTGATTCATGCCTGATCTGACTACAACCGTTTTTTTGCCAGGGCAGATGGGGGCACTATGAGACATCCATTCAAAAGCAATGTCGTTTCTTCAAACAAAACAGGAATGTTTTCGGTACTTGCTTTGCCTTATTTTTAGCAATCCAGTCTTAAAAACAGGTAACAGAAAAACGAGTTTCCTCAATATATTTTGGCGTTTTACGTCTTTTCTGCTTCCGGGCGCTTTCGCTTTCATCCATTCAAAAAGAATACACAACAAACCAGATGAACTTTTTCGTTTGGCAGTGCGGCTCGTGCCGGAACAAATGCTATCGCAAAACTTGCTGCTGGTAAAGCGCGATATACCTTGAATCGTTTTTTGCTACCGGATTGCTAAAACAGTGTTAATGTGGAAAAGGGAGGAGACCGCCAGAATGGCTGTTGCTCTTTGGTCATCAACTCTTGATGGGGGGCTTGAGGCCGGACTGCTGGACTCTGCTTAAGCGGCTTGCACCTAAGGCGCGTTCAGGAAATCCGTAAAAGCCTCATCGTAGGATTCGGCATGGGTAATGGTGTTATGCCGGGCGTCTTTGACGACTACCAGCGTGGCAACCCCTTCCGGGAAAAGACGATAAAGATTTTTCGTGCTTTCTGCCGGAACCACTTCATCGTCAGATGCCATCAGGATCATCGTGGGGGTGGTCACATCCGGCGCATAGGCCCATGACTCGTACTTGTCCTTCAGCATCCAGTGAACCGGTACATAGGGAAACGCCCGCGAGGCGACATATTCGATACTGTCAAAAGGCGTAATCAGCACCATTTTGGAGACAGGGCGCTTTGCCGCCAGATGGACGGCAACGCCCGACCCCAGGCTGCGTCCGGCAAGGGCAATGCTGCTGTGCTTTTTTGCCACTTCATCATAAAGCGCAAAGGCGTCGCCCATGATGGCGTCTTCCGAGGGTTTGCCTTCGCTTGCCCCATAGCTCCGGTAGTGCATCAGGTAGAGGGCATAATCGGGAAACCGTTGGGAAAAGTCCGGCATGTTCATCGAGACATCTTCCGCATTCCCGCCGAAATAGATCAGGGCTTTGGGGCCGTCATGCTCCCGTATGGAAACCTGTATTTTGGCGTCCGGCCTTTGCAGGAAGAGGGAGGGCACATTGTCCAGCCGCCGGGGCTGCCCGAAGTACATCATGGAGCGCTGGAAAAGATACAGGTACGCGCAAAACCCGGTGTACAGCACCAGGAGAATCACAAAAAAAGTCACCAGCGGACGGTTTGGCACAATAGCACCCCGGAAAGTCATGAAACCCGATTTACAGCATACCCTACACGCAGCCACGATGAAAGGCGGGTGATGCCTTGATTTGTAACACAATGCAAAATGGCAAAGAAGGTGAGCATGCGCTAAACTGTGAGTACCGATTTCCCAAACACGATCAACCATGTGGACTGACACCCATTGCCATCTCAATGCACTGGAACTGGCGGATGAATGCGATGCCATCGCCCGCCGGGCAGCCGCCTTGCGGGTGTCCCGTATTGTCATTCCCTCCATCGACAGGCCGGGGTTTGCCGATGTGCGCCAACTGGCGCACCGCCACCCCAACTGTGCCTATGCGCTGGGTATTCACCCCTCCTGCGTGGTGGATGCCTGCGACGCCGACCTGAAAGCCATGCGCGCGCTCCTGGAAGCGGGCATGGCTGATCCGCAGTTTGTCGGTATCGGCGAAATCGGCCTGGACTTTTACAAGCCCGAACGCAGGGAAGGGCCATTACGGGAAAAACAGGAGCATTTCTACGTGGAACAACTGAAAATGGCGCGTGACTTCGGGGTGCCTGTGCTCCTGCACAGTCTCCGTGCTGTCGATATGGTTCTCAAGTACCTCCGCCAGATCAGGACACCGGGCGGCATAGCCCATGCCTTCAACGGCAGCCTGCAACAGGCGCATGCCTTCATCGAACTGGGGTTCATGCTGAGTTTTACCGGCACCTTCACCTATGATCGCGCACAACACCTGAGACGGCTGGCGGTGGAACTGCCGCTTGACGCCATTGTCATCGAGACAGACTCCCCCGATCTGCCGCCTGCCTGGCTTGAAAAGCCCCACAATACCCCGGAAGAACTTCCCCGGATCGGCGCCGAACTGGCCGCCCTGCGTGGCATTACCCCCCAGGCGCTGGCGGAAGCCACCACGCGAAATGCCATCCGGGTCATACCGCGCCTTGCCAATCTGCCACTGGAAACCTGATGCGGGCATCCATCGCCGGATTTGCCCTGGGTATCATCATCCTGCAACAGCAGGCCAGCCTGCCCGGATGGATCGTGCTTTCTTTGCTGGCTTCGGGCGCCATCCTGTGCCTGACGGCATCTTTCCGGCAGAAACTGACGGCAGACAGGGCCGCTCTCAGGCAAATACTCCGTTTCACTTCCGGCATCCTTTTCGGCTTTTTCTGGGCTTCCCTTTTTGCCCTTTCTTACCTGTCAGACGACCTGCCTGAGTATCTGGAAGGAAAAAACATCGTTGTAACCGGCACGGTTGCCAGCCTGCCGGGGGAAACGGGGCAGGGCAAGCGCTTTGAATTTGCAGTGGAACATGCCGAACTGGCTGGCAGCAGGGTAACGGTGCCGCCCAAAATCGGCCTTTCCTGGAGCAATGCCTTTCAGCAGGCAGATGCGTCTCCCATCCCGGATATCCGCCCCGGCTCGCGCTGGCGTCTGAATGTCCGGCTGATGCGGCCACACGGCAATGCCAACCCGGACGGGTTTGACTACGAAGCCTGGCTTTTGAAACAAAACATCCGGGCAACAGGCTATGTGCGCCAGGACAACAGGCTGGATATCCCCAACCGGGAGTTCGAGCCTTTCACCAGTACCCCCCGAAACGTCGTCAACCGGGCAAGAAACCACCTGCGCGACCATATCCTGCAGGCTTTGCCGGATGCGCGTTATGCGGGCATCATCCTTGCCCTTGTCATTGGCGACCAGAATGGCATCGGGGTTTCCGAGTGGGATATCTTCAGCCGTACCGGCATTTCACACCTCGTTGCCATTTCCGGCCTGCATATCACCCTGATTTCCGGCATGTTTGCCGCGCTGGTTTCCTTTTTATGGCGGCGTTCCTTTTTTACCCGGATGCAACTGCCACTCGTTTTGCCAGCGCAAAAAGCCGCAGCCGTCGCAAGCGTACTCATGGCGTGGGTTTATGTCCTCCTGGCAGGGTTCGGCCTTCCGGCGCAGCGCACGCTCTGCATGATCGTCATTGTGGCCGTTGCCCTCTGGATGGGGCGCATCACCCGCGTTTCGCATACCCTGTTTGCCGCGCTTGGCATCGTGCTCCTCTTTGATCCCTGGGCAGTTCTGGCACCCGGTTTCTGGCTCTCGTTTGGCGCGGTCGGCATCATCCTCATTATTTCCGCCGGGCGAAAAACGCATTTTTCTAAGGATACTCCCCGGAAAACCCGCTGGCTTCACGCCCTGCAAAGCGCAACCCGTATCCAGCTTGCCATTATGCTTGGCCTGATTCCGCTTACCCTGCTTTTTTTCGGGCGCATTTCGCTTATCAGCCCGATTGCCAATGCCATTGCCATCCCGGCCATCGGCAGCGTCGTTACCCCGATGGCGCTTTTCGGCAGTATCCTGCCGTCTTTTCCTGCACGCTATGTCCTTGGCATGGCGCATTACCTGGTTAATGTGCTCGTTCTTGTCCTGGAATGGCTGTCTTCCTTCCCCTTTGCCATCTGGGCAATGCCCGTTCCTTCCGCCTGGTTTTTCCTGGTCGCAACCGCAGGTACCATCTGGATGCTGGCCCCCAAAGGCTGGCCGGTGCGCTGGATGGGAGCCGCCTGCTGGTTGCCTGTTTTTATGGCACAGCCATTCCATCCGCCGGGAGGCGAGGCCATCGCTACGGCACTGGATGTCGGGCAGGGGAGCGCTGTCCTGATCGAAACCAGCCACCACCGCCTGCTGTATGATACTGGCCCGGCCTACACAGGCCAGACCAATGCCGCTTCAAGAATCATTATTCCCTATCTGAATGCCCGTGGCATCTCCTCACTTGACGCCTTGGTCATTTCACACGGCGACATGGATCATGCCGGTGGCGCAGCCTCGATTTTGGCCAATCCCGATATCCCCGTTGGCACGGTTTACTCCCCCTTGAAGCCGGATGAACTGCTGGTGGCGCTTGCGAAGCGCCACCACACCTGCCTTGCCGGGCAGGCGTGGGAATGGGATGGCGTCCGCTTTGAAATGCTCGGGCCTACGGCAATGGCGCATCTTGCGCCCGAAAGCCGGGATCAGGCCAATGCTCTGAGCTGTGTCCTCAAGGTGACGGCGGGCAGCCAGAGCATGCTTTTGCCGGGAGACATTGGTGTAAAAGAAGAGGCCGAACTTTTAGAGCGCATCCCCGAAAAACTCAAAAGCGACATATTGCTTGCGCCGCACCACGGCAGCAACACCTCGTCCTCGCTGCCGTTTCTTGCTGTCGTCAAGCCTTCTGTTACCGTTTTCCAGCTTGGCTACCGAAACCGCTATGGCCATCCGGATGACACCGTTTATGCCCGCTACGATGTGCTGGGCATTACCCGCATCAGGACAGACGAGGCGGGTGCCGTTACCGTTCGTTTCGGCAAAACCATCGGGGAAAGCCGTTGGCGAGAGGAACATGCGCGGTACTGGTACGGCAGGTAAACAGGGCAATATGCCATGAAATGGGGAGGGGTAAAAACTTTGCCTCAAACCCCGTTTGAATTGTTGCATCATGCGTTATAATTTGAATTTCCACCGGCTCCCATCTGCGATGACAAAATTTGTATTTGTAACTGGCGGCGTTGTATCTTCCCTTGGAAAAGGGATCGCAGCCGCATCTCTTGCCGCCATCCTCGAATCGCGCGGCCTTAAAGTCACCATGCTCAAGCTTGATCCCTACATCAATGTGGATCCCGGCACCATGAGCCCGTTCCAGCACGGCGAAGTCTTTGTGACCGACGATGGCGCGGAAACCGATCTTGATTTAGGCCATTACGAGCGCTTTATTTCGACCCGGATGCGCAAGATCAACAATTTCACCACGGGGCAGATATACGAATCCGTCATCCGCAAGGAACGGCGTGGCGAATACCTCGGCAAAACCGTCCAGGTCATTCCGCATATCACCAATGAAATACAAAGCTTCATCTACCGGGGCGCCGAAGGCTACGATGTGGCCATCGTCGAAATCGGCGGTACTGTCGGCGATATCGAATCCCTCCCGTTCCTGGAAGCGGCAAGGCACCTGAGCCTGAGGGCAGGCCGCAACTTGGCGGCATTCATCCACCTGACCCTGGTGCCTTTCATTGCTTCTGCCGGAGAACTCAAGACCAAGCCAACCCAGCACAGCGTCCAGAAACTGCGCGAAATCGGTATTTCGCCGCATGCACTGCTGTGCCGGGCAGACCGGCCTATTCCCGAAGACGAGCGCGCCAAGATATCGCTCTTTTCCAATGTGCCCGAAGAAGCCGTCATCTCCGTCTGGGATGTTGATACCATCTACAAAATCCCGCAGATACTGCAAAGCCAGGGACTAGACG
>JAVBTJ010000010.1:0-21651 GCA_031556215.1 Oxalobacter sp. | reverse complement strand
TCCGCCAGCGGCGCCCGCTATGCAGGAGATGGTCTTGTCTGGTGGAACAAGGGCGCGGAAAATACGATGTTCAAGCTGGCCGGGAAAAACGATACCGGCGATAAACTGGAAAGCTGCAGGGAAAAACGGTAAGGAAGCCACCGTGACCTGTTTTTTTGTTATCTGTTACTATTTTTATTTTACCACCTATAAAACTGGAGAAAAATATGTCTCTGTCTCCACTCAAGATTACGCTGCTTGTCGATAATAACGCGCCGGACAACCTGGAAAAAGAACACGGTTTTTCTGCCTGGATTGAGGCGGGCAACCACCATATTCTTTTTGATACGGGCCAACTGGGGGCGTTGCAGGTCAATGCCGAACGCCTCGGTATCAATCTGGCTGATGCCGACACGCTCGTTTTGAGCCACGGTCATTACGACCATACCGGCACGCTTCCGGAAGTGCTTGCCGTCAATAAACAGGCCAGAATCTACATGGCGGACAATCTCAATATTGATCGCTGGAGTTGCAAGCCGGGAACCGAGCCTCGCTCCATCGGCATTCCGGAGCGCTCCCGGCAGGCGCTCATGGCGCTGCCGCCAGAACGGATTCACGAACTGGAAACCCCGCTTTACCTGATGCCCGGCGTGGGCATCACCGGCCCGGTGCCACGGGTTTCCCCTGTCGAAGATACAGGCGGCCCTTTTTATCTCGACAATACCAGCAAGGCAGATGACCTGATTGAAGACGACCAGTCGATGTGGTTCGAAACAGATGATGGCCTGATTATTCTCCTGGGCTGCTGTCATGCCGGTCTGGTCAATACGGTAAACTACATTCGCCGCATTTCAGGAAAAGAAAAGGTTCGGGGCATTATCGGCGGCATGCACCTGGTCAATGCGGATACAAACCGGCTCAATTACACTTTTGACGCCATGAAAACCTGGCACCCTGAATTTCTTGTTCCCTGCCATTGCACAGGTGAGGAACAGACTGTCAGCATGCTGGGCGCCATTGGCGACAAAATCGTCAAGCCGGGCCAGGCGGGCATGGTCATACAGGGATAAACCGATTTTTAAAATAAAAGGAGTACGTTATGGTATTACTGGAACTGACTGTTTTCCCCAACAACGTCATCGGCAGCATGAGTCCTTATGTTGCCCGTGTTGTGGATATCATTGATAAAAGCGGCCTGAAATACCGCCTCTCTCCCATGAGCACGGTTATTGAGGGTGAACTGGAGCAGGTGCTGGCGGTTGCCACCCAATGCCACAATGAACTGGCAAAGGATTGTGACCGTATTTCGATGGCGATGCGCGTGGACTCCAAGCCGGGCAACAATGCTACTCGTATGGAAAGCAAGGTAACGGCTGTTGAGGAAAAGGTGGGACGAAAGCTGGTTACGACTATCGGCTAAAAGATGCCAACAAAACAAAAAGAGCATGGTGTTTAAACCATGCTCTTTTTGTTTGAAAGACATCTCAGCTACCGTTTTTTTGCGTCTTCACGACCTGCATGGCGGTCGCAATCAGGCTGCCCATGTCGCCCATATTGGCGGGGATAATCAGTGAATTACCGGTTTTGGCCAGTTCGGAAAAGGCAGAAACATACTGTTCGGCCACCTTCAGATTGACGGCATCGCTTCCCCCCTGCTCGGTAATGGCCTGTCCGACTTTGCGCAAGGCTTCTGCATTCGCATCGGCAATGGCGATAATGGCAGCGGCTTCACCTTGCGCCCGGTTGATTGCTGCCTGCATTTCCCCTTCCGATCTGGCGATTTCCGCTTCGCGCATACCGGTTGCCAGGTTGATCTGCTCCTGTTTTTTACCTTCCGAGGTGGCAATGACAGCACGCTTTTCCCGCTCGGCGGTAATCTGCGCCTGCATCGCCCGCAAAATCTCGGCGGGCGGCGTCAAATCCTTGATTTCATAACGCAGGACTTTCACCCCCCAGTTCTGCGCGGATTCATCCACGACGCCAACGACGTTGGTATTAATCTGGTCGCGCTCTTCAAAAGTCTTGTCGAGTTCCATGCGTCCGATAACGGAGCGCAGCGTGGTCTGCGCAAGCTGGGTGATCGCGGCAATGTAATTGGATGAGCCATACGAAGCCAGCTTGGGATCGGTCACCTGGAAAAACAGGACGCCATCCACCTGCAACTGGGTATTGTCCTTGGTGATGCAGATCTGTGGCGGCACATCCATCGGGATTTCCTTGAGGCTGTGCTTGTAGGCGACACGGTCGATAAAAGGCACAACGATATTCAGGCCCGGCGACAGGGTGGCATGGTATTTGCCGAATCGCTCAACAAGCCAGGCATTTTGCTGCGGAACCACATTGATTGATTTGACGACAAAAACAAGGGCAATGACAAAGAGGGTAATGGCAACAATTTCCATGAATAGGGTCTTTCTCTCAAATAATATTATTGGGCTACGTTCTCGACAATCAGGCGATTGGCGCGGATTTCCCGGATCACAAACACACCTGCCCCGCCCTTTTCGCCGCTTTCAAGCTCAACGTCCCACATGGCGCCACGATAAGAAACACGCGCCCGGCTTGGGCCTCCCGGCTGGGATTGCCATTCATTGACGGTCAGCGTTTTGCCGATATCCAAATTGACGTTGGGATCCTGCGCCGCGTCTGTCCTGTTTTTCAGGCCAAAGCGGCTTTTTTTCAATAGCAGGATGGCGATTGTGCCGATGATACCTGCCGCAATGAACTGAAACGGCGTGCCGAATCCGGTCAACGCGACGATACCCCCTGCCGCTATACCAAGTGAAAGCATGAGCAGATAAAAGGTGCCGGTAAATATCTCGACAGCAACCAGTGCGCCAGCCGCTACAAACCACCAGACCCAGTCTGCCATTTTACCTGACTCCTGTATTGTGAATTAAACCAAGACTATCATTTTACCCGGCTTGACAAGCCAGGCAAAAACAACAAAACCTTTCCCAAAGGTTTCTTCGGGAAAGGTTTTGTTTATCGGTTTTGGGCAACCCGCGTTTCCGGCTACTGTCCCTTGGAAAGGGTTTCCCAGGTGGAAAGAACCGAGTCAGGATTTAACGACAGTGAACCGATACCTTGCTGAATCAGCCAGTGCGCAAAATCCGGACGGTCTGACGGGCCCTGTCCGCAAATGCCGACATATTTCCCCTGCTTTCTGCAGGCCGTGATCGCACGGGAAATCATCGCCTGCACAGCCGGATCACGCTCGTCAAAATCCGCTGCCAGCAGGTCAATGCCCGAATCCCGGTCGAGCCCCAGTGTCAATTGGGTCATGTCGTTGGAACCGATGGAAAAGCCGTCAAAGAGTTCAAGGAACTCGTCTGCCAGAACCGCATTGGACGGTACTTCGCACATCATGATCAGGCGAAGGGCGTTTTGTCCCCGTGCCAGGCCATTTTGGGCAAGAAGCGCAACCACCTGGTTGGCCTGCTTCAGTGTCCGGACAAAAGGCACCATCACTTCGACGTTAACCAGACCCATGTCATTTCTGACGCGCTTTAATGCTTCGCATTCCATTTCAAACGCTTCTGCGAAATCTTTGGAAAGATAGCGTGCCGCGCCACGGAAACCCAGCATCGGATTTTCTTCTTCCGGCTCGTAAAAAGAACCGCCCAGAAGGGAACGATATTCGTTTGTCTTGAAATCCGACATCCGGACGATAACCGGCTTCGGCCAAAAAGCCGCCGCAATCGTGGCAATCCCTTCTGAAAGCTTGTCAACGTAATAGGCTCTTGGAGACGCATGGCCATAGGTAATCGACTCGATTTCCTGTTTCAGGGATGCATCCACATTGGGATAAGCCAGTGCTGCCTGTGGATGGATGCCAATTTCGTTGATGATGAATTCCAGCCTTGCCAGACCAACGCCATCATTGGGAATCGCCTGGTTTTCAAATGCGAGGCTCGGATTACCGATGTTCATGGTCATCTTGATCGGCAACGGTGGCAGGTTATCGTAAACCACGCGGCTTTCCTCAACAGCCAGTACGCCCTCATAAATGCGGCCTTCATCTCCTTCAGCGCAGGAAACGGTGACTTTCATGCCTTCTTTCAGGATTTCGGTCGCATTGGCGCAACCGACAACAGCCGGTACACCGATTTCACGCGCCACGATAGCGGCATGGCAGGTTCTTCCACCGCGATTGGTCACAATCGCCGCTGCTTTTTTCATGACAGGCTCCCAGTTGGGGTCGGTCATGTCCGCAACCAGGATATCCCCTGCTTCAACACGGTGCATTTCAGACGGGTCTTTGATGATCTTGACCGGGCCAATACCAATTTTCTGTCCGATGGCACGGCCCGTTGCCAGGATCGTGCCCTGCTCTTTCAGACGGAATACCTGTACCTCGTCACCGACTTTCTGCTGTGACTTGACTGTCTCCGGGCGTGCCTGGAGGATGTACAGCTTGCCGTCAACGCCGTTTTTCCCCCACTCGATATCCATAGGACGGCCATAGTGTTTCTCAATGATGACGGCAAAACGGGCCAGTTCCTTCACTTCCTCATCGCTGAGGGAATATTGCCTTTGCTTTTCTACCGGCACTTTGGTGGTCTCGACAGGATGCTTGCTGGAAGGATCGTTTGAAAAGACCATCTGGATCAGCTTGGAACCAAGGTTGCGGCGGACGATTGGCATTTTGCCCTGCGCCAGCATGGGCTTGTGCACATAAAATTCGTCCGGATTGACCGCGCCCTGCACAACGGTCTCACCCAGGCCATAGCTGGATGTGATGAATACGACATCCTGGAAGCCGGATTCGGTATCAATGGAAAACATTACGCCGGCCGCGCCGACGTCGGAACGCACCATCTGCTGAACGCCAACAGAAAGGGCCACTTCTTCGTGCTTGAAGCCCCTTTGCTCGCGATAAGAGATCGCACGGTCGTTATACAGGGAAGCAAAAACCAGCTTGACGGCTTCGAGCAGATTTTCCTTGCCGGAAATGTTCAGGTAGGTTTCCTGCTGACCGGCAAACGAAGCGTCCTGCAGGTCTTCTGCCGTTGCGGAAGAACGCACGGCAAACGACATGCCACCAGGAGAAGCCGCCAGCAGTTTTTCATAGGATTCGAGGATTTCCTTTTCCAGGCGGGGCTGGAGAGGCGTATCGACAATCCACTGACGGATTGTGGTACCGGCTTCTGCCAGTTTGCGCACGTCATGGATATCTGTTGTGGCCAGAAAGTTTTCAATGCGCTTGGCCAGGGTCTCTCCGCCGTTGGCGCTGTATGAAAGGAAATCCCGGTAAGCCAGTGACGTTGTCGCAAAACCGCCCGGCACACGTACACCCTGGCTCTGCAACTGACTTATCATTTCACCCAGAGATGCGTTTTTTCCGCCGACAGAAGGCACATCGGTCATTCGCAACTCAGTAAACGGAATAACATAAGCATCACTGGCATGAGTGGACTGTACTACATCCGACATAAAGATCTCCTAAAGCGAAAAAAAAAGTTATTTTACAATAAAAAGGAACTGGGAAATGGGAGGGAATCCGGCAATTTATTTCTTTTTCCTGCCGGAAACAAATATGCCTCACAAATAGCAGTCAATGTTTTAAAATGTCAGGAGGAATACACCTATCCGATCAACCTAATCGTCTAATTATCATGACAGAAAACAGCCATCAACCTATGCGTTCGGTTTATATCGTGTCTGACGGAACCGGCCTGACAGCCGAAGCACTGGCACGTTCTGTACTCAGTCAGTTTGAAATTCCCTTTAAAAAAATCAGGCTGCCATTTGTTGATACTCCTGAAAAAACAAGAGAAGTCATTGAGCGGATCAAGCGAAACCAAAGTCACAGCCCTTACCGGCCCATTGTTTTCTCGACTCTTGTCAAACCAGAGCTTTTATCTATTCTACATCAGACAGATGCCCTGCATATCGATCTGATGCAACCTTTCATTTCCCAACTCACCCAGGAACTTGGCGCACTGGCAAAAGAAGAAATCGGCCTGAGCCACCAGATCGGGCAAACGGACGAATATGAAGACCGGATTGAGGCCATCCACTTTACCATCGCGCATGATGACGGGCCGTCGCATACCAACCTGCAGGCAGCCGACATCATTTTGCTCGGTGTTTCAAGAAGCGGAAAAACTCCTCCAAGCCTTTACCTGTCCATCCAGTACGGCCTGAAAGTGGCAAACTACCCGCTTATTCCGGAAGATTTTGACCGGGGAGCTCTGCCTCCTGTCCTGCACCAGTTCAAAAACAAGCTTTTCGGCCTGAGCATCAATCCGGTTCGCCTTTCCCAGATCAGGAATGTCCGCCGTCCCGGCAGCAAATATGCCTCGCTTGAAAACTGCCGGCATGAAGTCAGGGAAGCCGAAAGCATGATGGAAAGGGAAGGCATTACCTTCCTGTCATCGACAAACAAATCCATCGAGGAAATCGCCTCGACGATTGTTCACGAACTGGAATCGCTCAAACCGGCAACGGATTGATCGATTTAGGAAACGCGGATTAAAAGGCTTGGGGAGATGAAGCACAAGGCGCACGGAGCGCAGTAACCAAGGCATATCTTTGATAGACGAGGTTGCAAGCACCGGAGAAACGCAGCGATTCGCTCCCCAAGCCTTTTAATCCGCGTTTCCCTGGCTGAAGAATCGGGCCTCGTATGCTGCTGCATATGGGGCTTTTATTTCAAGTTCCTGCGCAATGGCACGATTGAGGCGTAAAACGCGCTCATCAAAGCCATATCCCCGTGTTTTGAGATTACGCTGGTGCTGCGAATCGTGAAAACGCAGCAGTTTTCCCTTCCATTGCGCTTCGTCTTCATCAAAGGCAATATAAAAATCCGTCCGCATATCCAGGGTTTTGGCATCCCGGTTCAACATCAACACCATAGGCCAGTCTGCCGCCTGTGCAATTCGGGATACCAGTGCACACATCGTGCGGTGCGCCCGGTTGGTATCGTTGCCATGAGGAGAAAACACCAGATCCGCCCGGATTTCGCAAACAACGTCGGTGAGCGTTTTCAGGTTTTCTGCATCGTCAGCCAGTTGCTCGTCATCCGCATTGTTCAAATACAGGAAACGAAGGCGTTCCTGCTGCAGCCCAAAAAAACGGAGGCTGTCAACCTGTTCCTTTATGCGGAGGTTGCTTTTGTCGTCTGTTGACATACCCGCGCCATATTCCTCTTCTATACCGCTTCCCGTCACACAAACCGCCGTATGGATTTCATGGCCGGATTCGTGGAGGTACTTCAGCGTGACGCCTATGGCATCAAAATCATCCGGATGGGGTGCCAGAACCAGCACCTTCAGGCCGGAAGGCCACTTTAACTGGCGCAGGTCGCGCACCTGCGCTTCCGGTCGCAAAAAATCGAGTTTCATCATATCCCCCAAATCAGGAAAATCGCTGCTGGCGCAACTGCTCAAAAAAACAGACTGCCGCACAAGCCGATACATTAAGCGAATCCTGTTTTCCGGCGTGGGGCACGCTCAATAATGCCCCGGCCTTTGACTGCAAACTGTCTGACACCCCCTGCCCTTCATGCCCGAAAAGCCAGGCAACCGGTTTTTTCAGGTCAAAGTCATAAATGCTCTGGCCGGCGCCAGGAACGGTCGCTATAACGGGCACGTCAGAGTCATCAATCAACTTTGCCAAATCCGCATTTTCATAAACCCGGATCATGAAATGCGCTCCCATACCGGCACGCAAAACGCGGGGAGACCATGCGACAGCCGTCCCTTCGCTGCAAAAAACCTGGTCAATGCCTGCCGCCGATGCACTGCGTAAAATGGCTCCCAGATTGCCCGGATCCTGTATCCGATCCAGCAAAACCGCTGTGCCGGTCATTTTGTCCGGCACAGGATAGAAGGGCGGCTCAATCATGAAAAGAATGCCAACGCCTTCTTCTACCTGGCTGACGCTCTCATACAGGAAATCCCGCAGTACCACGCAGGAAACCGCGCGTTTCTGGCATTCTTCAAATATTTCGGCAATTTCCGGCTGGTTTTTTGAGGATTCATTCACCACGCAAAAAAGCGGGTTGCCAATATGTTCCAGGTAAGACTGGCACAGGTGAACACCGTCCAGTATCGTTTTTGCCTTTTTCCGGCGCGCCTGTGCACTGCCTGACAACTGGCGGATTTCCCGGTAAAGCGTATTATTTCGTGAGGTTATCAGTTTCATCATCGTCCCCCGGCCTTTTTATCCAGCAAGGCACGAACAGGCCCATAAGAGGTTCGATGAACCGGTGAAACGCCATGCTGGCGCAATCTTTCCAGGTGAAGCGCGGTGGGATATCCCTTGTGCCGGTCAAACGCATATTGCGGGTACTGGTCGTGTAATTGCATCAACACTTCATCCCGTGATGTCTTTGCCAGTATGGATGCCGCCGAGATTGCGTCCACCTTGTCATCCCCGCCCACAATGGCCTCGGAACGAATGGAAAGCACAGGACAGCGGTTGCCATCGACCAGGGCAAGAGAAGGCGCAACAGAAAGGCTTTCCACCGCCCGTTTCATGGCAAGCATGGAAGCATGAAGGATGTTCAATTCATCAATTTCGGCAATGGAGCATTCTGCAACAGCCCAGGCTTTCGCCCTTTCCCGGATCAGGGCCGCAAGATGGCGGCGCTTTTTATCAGACAGTTTTTTTGAGTCCCGCAACCCTTCAATTGGGGATAATGGATCCAGAATCACTGCCGCTGCAAAAACGGGGCCTGCAATAGGCCCCCGTCCGGCTTCATCCACACCGCAAATCAGTTCGTGCGGATCAGAAAAAGAAAAAGCAATCTGGGCTGTCATGTCCGGCCACCTACTTCGCGTTCATCACATCCAGTATCGCCTGCGCACTCAGGGACGCTGTATCCCGCAAAAGCGACTCATGCATGACGGTGAAACGCGCATGCAGTTCTTTCCTGAGCGATTCATCATGCAGTTGTTTCAGGAGTGCATCCGCCAGCTTCTCCGGCGTAGCCTCGTTCTGGTAAAACTCCGGCACAACCATTTCACGAGCCAGGATATTGGGAAGGCCGACAGGCGGGGTAACAACCCGCTTTGCAATTTCCCAGGTTGCCCCCATCAAGCGATATCCGATGACCATCGGTTTTTTGTATAAGGCCACTTCCAGTGTCGCCGTACCGGAAGCAACCAGAACGGTATCCGCTGCCTCAATAACACGATGGGACTGGCCCTCAACAATCTGCAAGGGGACATCTTCCATTTTTGCCATCGCCAGCTTCTGGGCAAAATACTGTTTTTGCCTCTCGCCCGCCATCGGCACGACAAACTGGATAGAAGGCTCCCGCTGTGCCAGTAAACGAACAGCGCCAATAAAAGCATCGCCATTGTATTTCAGCTCGGACATCCTGCTACCCGGCATAACGGCAACAACCGGCCTGTCCGTTGCCAGACCCAGTGCCGCCCGTGCGCCAGCCACATCCGGCTCCATGGGAATCCCCTTTACCATGGGATGACCGACGTAAGTGACCGGTATACCGGCCTTTTCATAGATGTCCACTTCAAAGGGAAAGAGTACCAGGATGCGAGAAACCGCCCGGGCGATCGTTTTGATCCGGCCCTTTCTCCACGCCCATACGGACGGGCCAACAACATGCACTGTGGGAATACCGGCTTTTTTGAGCTGCACTTCCAGCCCCAGATTGAATTCTGGCGCGTCAATGCCGACAAAAACGCCCGGTTTTTCCGCAATCAGCCTGTCCCGCAGGCGATCCCGGATTCCTTTTATTTCGTGGAAATGGGCAAAGACTTCAAAAAAACCATTGACCGACAGTTTTTCCATCGGCCAATGGCTGACAAACCCCTGCTTTGCCATATTCTGGCCACCGATGCCGTGAATCAGGGCATCCGGCAAACTGGGGCGGAGAGCCGACAGCAAGTGCCCGCCCAGGATATCCCCCGATACCTCACCCGCAACCATTGCAACCGGTTTCATACAGAAAAACTCCTGAAAGGGTCATGGCACCAGAGATACCGTCTCTGATGCCACCAGAAAATCACCGGATAATGCCGCGATCGGCTGTGTCCAGGAAGGAACGCATAAGGTGGATATGCTGTGCCGCATCGGATGACTTTGCTTCCTCTTCTGCCAGGGCAATCTTGGCTTCGTCCAGCGAAAGACCCGACTTGTAAAGCACACGGTAAGACTGGCGGATGGCCGCAATCTGCTCCGGTGTGAAGCCCCGGCGTCTCAAGCCTTCCACATTGATCCCGTGCGCTGTCGGGGGCGTACCGGCCACCAGCACAAAAGGCGGAATATCCTGGGAAAGACGGGTTGCAGCACCTGTCATGGCATGCGCGCCGACTTTGCAGAACTGATGAATGGTCGTCATCCCGCCCAGAATCACCCAGTCGCCAATATGGACATGCCCGGCAAGCTGAATACCGTTGGCAAAAATCGTATTGCTGCCAACCTGGCAATCATGGGCGATATGCACATACGCCATGATCCAGTTGTCGTTGCCAAGCCGGGTAACGCCGACATCCTGCACGGTTCCCAGATTCAGGGTACAGTACTCCCGGATGGTATTGCGGTCGCCAATCTCCAGTTTGGTCGGCTCGCCGCCATATTTCTTGTCCTGGGGAACACCGCCAATGGAGGCAAACTGGAATATGTCATTGTCCCGGCCAATCGTTGTGTGTCCTTCAATGACAACATGCGGCCCGACACGGGTGCCCGCACCGATTTTGACATGGGGCCCGATGACAGAATAAGCGCCAATCCGGGCTGTACTGTCGATTTCAGCCTTGGGATCAATAATCGCTGTGCTGTGGATATGGCTCATTGCTTCTCCGTCGAGCCACGAATGGCGCACATGACTTCAGCCTCAACAGCAACCTGCCCATCGACTGACCCGACCGTTTTGAATTTCCACATTCCCCGCATATTGCGGATCAGTTGCGCTTCCATCACCAGTTGATCACCTGGCTCGACCGGGCGCTTGAAACGGGCATTATCAATCGTTGCAAAATAAACAATGGCATCCTCTGCCAGTTTCGCGCCAGCAGACATAAATGCAAAAATCGCCGCCGTCTGTGCAAGGGCTTCGATAATCAGCACGCCCGGCATCACCGGATTATGCGGAAAATGACCATTAAAAAACTCTTCGTTGGCAGTGACATTCTTGATCGCCGTAATCCCTTTTCCGGCTTCCCAGTCCAGTACCTTATCGACCAGCAGCATGGGATAACGATGCGGCAATATCTTTCGTATGTCGTTGACGTTCAGTGTTTTTTTGTCTTTTAATTCCATGTTGTCACTCTTTTTCTTCTATCAGCGAATTAATGGTTTTCTCCAACTCCCGGACTCTTTTCCGCATGGATGTCAGATTACGCAATACAACAGCCGTTCTTTCCCAATCCGTATGTTTTTCAAGCGGATAAAAACCGGTATAGGCCCCCGGTTCCTCAATGGAGCTTTGTACGACACTGGAGGCGGAAACGTGGGTACCATCGGCAATTTTCAGGTGTCCGCCAATCATCGCAGCACCGCCAATCGTCACCCGCTTGCCAAAAATGGCACTTCCCGCAACCCCGACACAACCAGCCATAGCGGAATGGGCGCCGACATGACAGTTATGGCCAATCTGGATCTGGTTATCCAGCTTCACCCCATCCTCAATCACGGTATCGGCCAATGCGCCCCTGTCAATTGTGGTATTGGCGCCAATCTGGACGTCATTGCCGATCACGACCCGCCCCGTCTGCGGAATTTTGACCCAAACGCCCCTGTCATTGGCAAAACCAAAGCCTTCAGAACCAATCACCGCGCCGGAACGCACTTCACAGCGCTCGCCAATCACGCATTGGGTATGAAATACCACCCTGGGCGCAAAAGAGGTATTGGCGCCGACTTTTGCATCCCTGCCAATAAAACTGCCTGAATCGATCACGCAGTTTTCCCCGATCTCCACACCGGCCTCAATGGTGACAAAAGGCCCGATTTTCGCACTTGCCGCTATTTTTGCAGAAGGATCGACACAGGCGCTTTCGTGAATGCCCGGCACATGCGGCTCTGCCTGCAGGCCCTGGAAAAACTGGGCCGCATAGGCAAAATAAGCATAAGGGTTACCGGTAATAATGCGCGCCCCGGCATAATCGGGAATACGCTCATCATCGGAAGACGTCAGTATAAGTGCCGCAGCATGAGAGGCATTTGCCTGCTTTCGCAAACGGGGATTTGTCAGAAAAGTGATGTGGAAAACCTGCGCCAGATCCAGAGGCGCAAATCCGGATACTGTTGTATCCGGATTGCCTTTTAGCTGCCCACCAAAACGGTCAACCAACTCTCCAAGTCGAATATCCATCCTGCGATTCTTGACCGGGAGAATTATTTGCCGCCAAGTGCCTTGAGCACCCTGTCAGTAATATCCACTTTGGGGCTGAAGTAAACCGCATCCTGCACGATCAGGTCATATTTTTCCGACTGTGCAATGCCGTTGATTGTCTTGTTGATGCGCTCCAGCACAGCAGCAAACTCTTCATTTCTG
Organism: Oxalobacter sp.; assembly: GCA_031556215.1. Taxonomy (GTDB): domain Bacteria; phylum Pseudomonadota; class Gammaproteobacteria; order Burkholderiales; family Burkholderiaceae_D; genus Oxalobacter. The sequence continues at coordinate 9,200 of JAVBTJ010000010.1, read as the reverse complement.
CGCTGCATCAGGTCTTCGCGATAACGGCGGTTCTTGTTCTGGAACTCCTGGCCGTAATCCGCCACTTCACGCTGGCGCTTGATCCGGTCAGACTCAGCCAGGACAGGCATGTCCTTTTCCAGCTTGTCGCTCATGGATTTCAGGCGATTCTGCATATCGCGCAACTCTTTTTCGCGTTTGGAAAATTCCGCTTCCAGTTTGGCGGTTGCCGATTTTGCCGGTGCAGAATCGCGCATGATGCGCTCGCTGTTAACAAAACCGATTTTCAGATCCTGCGCATGCGAGGCAGCAAAAGCAAAAAGGCACAAACCCAGAACACCCCATTTTTTTATATCCAGAAATGATTTTGTGAAAAGTTTCACGGTTATCTCCAATCGAAAAATCAAACAACAGGCTCTATATTACGCTACCCAATCCCTAGAAGCCAGTACCCAGGGTAAACTGGAAATTCTCGGTCTTGTCCCCATCCTTGGCATTCAGCGGGAAACCCATGCTGAGCTTCAAGGGCCCCATCGGGGAAACCCAGGTGATACCAAAACCGGCAGAATATCTTAAGTCACTGATTTTGATCGTATCCTCTTCGGCAAAGACATTACCGGCATCGGAAAAGACAAACCAGCGCAATGTCCTGTCATAGCCCATGCCCGGGAACGGGAACTGCAATTCGGCATTCGCGATGACACGCTTGGAACCACCAAGATACTCACGGTCTCCGTAGTAGTCGTACTGAACCTTGCCCAATGACGAACTCTCATAACCCCTGACGGTGCCGATACCGCCAGCATAAAAGTTTTTGAATACCGGGTATTTGTTTCCACCCAGGCCTTCACCATAATCGATCTGGCCGTTCAGTGCGAATGTGCCCCCCTCCCACAGCGGCCAGTAGTACTGGTGCTGATAGGAAGCCCGGTAATACTTCATGTCGCCCAGGAAAGAAACTTCCAGATTGGCTTTCTGCATCCTTCCCTTTGTCGGCACCAGTGAACTGTCACGGCTGTCACGGCCCCATCCTGCCGTCAGCGGCACGCCATAGGCTGTCGCCGATCCCGGAACGGAACCCCCGTTATCCCGGACAAACTCCTTGTATTGCTCGGGACTGTCATAGTCCACTTCGATCTTGTTGTGTTCGACACCAGCACCCACGTTCACCCTGTCAACTTCTGTGAAAGGAATGCCAAAACGGATATTGGCGCCAAGCGTTTCCACTTTCCAGTCACTCTCGTTAATCACGGGCGGGCGCATCGTGCGATAAAACACCTCGTAACGGCGGCTCACCCCATCCTCTGTAAAATAGGGGGTCGTCTGGGAAACCGCCAGCGTTTTGTAGCGACTGCTGGTATTGATTTCCATGCCAACCGTATTGCCTGTACCTGCAAAGTTTTCCTGTTCAATAGCCGTTGTCAGCATCAGCTTGTCACTTTGTGAAAAGCCCGCGCCGACCATCAGGTTGCCTGTCGGTTTTTCGACCACCTTGAGATTGACGTCAACCTGGTCTGTTGCCCCGGCAACCTCCGGCGTTTCGATGGTGACTTCACTGAAGTACCCCAGCCTGTCAACCCTGTCCCGGGAAATCTTGACTTTTTCTCCCTCATACCATGACGCTTCCATCTGGCGGAACTCACGCCGTATGACTTCATCCCGCGTCTTGGTATTGCCGCCAATATTGATCTGGCGCACATAAACGCGTTTTCCCGGATCAATAAAGAAAGTAAAGGCCACTTCCTTCTTTTCACGATCAATATCCGGCTGGGGATTCACGTTGGCAAAGGCATAACCAAAGTTGCCAAGATACTCGGAAATCGCCTTGGTGCTGCTGGTCAGTTTCTCACCGGAATAGGTTGTGCCTTTTTTTAGTTGAATCAGGGGATAAACCTCTTCTTCCCGCCCGAACAACTCTCCCTCAAGCTGGATATCCGATACCGTATATTTTTCGCCCTCCTTGATATTGAGGGTAATGTAGATATCTTTTTTGTCTGATGTAATCGAAACCTGGGTCGATTCCATCTGCATTTCGATGTAACCTTCGTTCTGGTAGAAGGATTTCAGTTTTTCGATATCTGCAGCCAGTTTTTCCTTGGAATACTGGTCTTTCTTGGTATACCAGGTCAACCAGCCCGGTGTCGTCAGGTCGATATATTTAAGAAGCTGGCTTTCGGAATACGCTTTGTTGCCGATCATCTTGATCTGCCGGATTTTGGCCACATGCCCTTCATCAATGATGAAGTTGACGGCTACCCGATTGCGCTCAACGGGGGTCACCGTTGTCGATATCTGCACGGAATAATAACCGTGGGAGAGATACTGGCGCTTCAGTTCCTGCTCTGCCCGTTCGACCATCGCCCTGTCATAGATCCGGGCTTCACCAAGACCAATTTCTTTCAGGCCTTTGGTAATGCCATCCTTGTCGAACTCCTTCATGCCGGTAAAAGCCACACTGGCAATAGCCGGCCTTTCTTCAACAATTACAACAAGGACATCGCCTTCCGCATCAATGCGGACATCCTTGAAAAAACCGGTAGCGTAGAGCGTCCTGATCGCGGTAGTCGCTTTTTCATCCGTAAAAGTGTCCCCCACGCGAACAGGCAGATAATTAAAGACCGTACCGGCTTCTGTGCGCTGGATGCCCTCAACACGGATATCCTTGACGACAAAAGGCTGGACAGCAACAGCCTGACCTGCACAGAAAAGAAGAGAGACGACCGCAAGAGATGTTGGCCTGAATGGCAATCGAAAAAGGGGATGGGAAAACAATTTCATGAAATTAAATGAGCAAAACGCCTTTCTGAATCCACTCTCAGCAACCATTTTTGTCACCTGCTAGCCCAGCAAGCGCGTGACATCATTAAAAATCGCAATCACAAGCAAAAATACCAGGATACCAATCCCTATACGCTGTGCAATTCCAGCCGCACGCTCGGAAATGGTTCGTCCGCTTATTGCTTCCACAGCATAATACAGCAAAAGTCCCCCATCCAGAACAGGTATCGGGAGCAAATTCATGACACCAATGCTGATACTGATGAAGGCCAGAAAATAGAGGTAGCGGATCATGCCTGCCCTGGCTGTCTGGCCGGCATAATCTGCAATGGCAATGGGCCCGGTGATATTTTTCACGGATACCTTCCCGGTCAGCATTCTTCCCAGCATTTTCAGGGTCAGCGCCGTGGTTTCCCAGGCCTTGGTCGCACCTTTGCCAAAAGAGGCAAAAAATCCATAACGCACAATGACCATTTCAGGCACAATTGGTATTTCTGCCTGTATTTTGCCGATCAGCGTTTCTCTTTCCTCCTGGCTTTGCGGCACCACGGTCAATTCAAGATTTTGGTCATGACGGACTATACGCAATAAAAGCGGCTGTCCGGGCGAAGCACGCACCCTCTGGATAAAGTCCAGCCCATCAACCAGCGGTTCGCCATTGACATGGGTAATACGGTCGGATTCATGCAATCCCGCTTTTTCAGCCGGGCCATCAGGCGTTATCTTTCCGACAATCGCCGGTGGCCTTGCCAGCGCAAGACCAAAGCGATCCAAAAATCCCGCATTCAGTTCGCCAACATAACGATGCGCTATCGGCAACGTTACGGTTTTCAGAGCGCTCTTATCGCCCGGGAGTGCGCCTTCCGGCTGAACCTCCAGCACAACCGGATGGTCTCCCATCATCGACTGAACCAGCCTCCAGCGCACCTCCTGCCAACTGGAAACAGAAGTGCCATTCATGGCGACAATCTGCTCCCCCCCGCGCAGCCCCGCCTGCCAGGCAACGGTATTTTCAGGAACGGCACGAAGCCGGGCCAAAGGCTCCGGGATCCCGTACATGTACAAACCGGCCAGCAACACGAAAGCCAGCAAAAAATTGGCCAAAGGGCCTGCCGCGACAATCGCGACGCGACACAAGACGCTTTTACCGGTAAATTCCCGCTGGCGTTCCTCTGGCGTCAATGTACTGAGATCATCTGTCCGCGCATCCAGGAGCTTGACATACCCTCCCATTGGCAGGATAGAGAGCGCCCATTCCGTCTGGTCAGGCCCGATTTTCCGGCTGAAGAAGATTTTACCCATCCCGAGCGAGAAACGCAGCACCTTGACATTGCACAGCCTTGCTACCCAGTAATGCCCCAGTTCGTGGACAACGATCAGGAGCGAAAGCGCCACCAGAAAAGCCAGGATGGTCTGCAGGATCATCATGAGAGTATCAGGCTGTGCGCCATCTTTCTGGCAAGGTTATCGTGCATCAGGACACTTTCAAGCCCGGACAGGGAACGTTCTGTCGTGACCCTGTCCAGCACGCGCGCCACAATGTCCTCAATTTTCCTGAACCCGATACGCTGATCCAGAAAAGCCTGCACAGCCACCTCGTTTGCGGCATTTAAAACCGCCGATGAGGCGCCGCCAGCCTGTAGCGCGTCATAGGCCAGCTTCAGGCAGGGAAAACGAAGATAATCCGGCTTTTCAAACTGGAGAGATCCCATCCTTGTCAGATCCAGCGGGCTGACACCCGAAGCGATCCGGTCAGGCCAGGCAAGCGCACAAGCAATGGGAATACGCATATCCGGATTGCCCATCTGGGCAATCATGGAGCCATCCACATAGGAAACCATCGAATGAATGATGCTTTGCGGATGAATGACGACTTCAATCTGGTGGGCAGGAATGCCGAAGAGCCAATGGGCCTCAATCACTTCAAGCCCCTTGTTCATCATGGTAGCCGAATCAACCGAAATCTTCCGGCCCATCACCCATTTTGGATGGGCAATGGCCTGCTCTGGCGTTACCTTGTCAAGCGAATCCATCGAACGCGTCAGGAAGGGGCCACCTGATGCCGTCAGCACGATTTTTTCCACGCCGTGCTGGTTTGGCGAGCGCTGATAAAAAGAAGGAAGGCACTGGAATATGGCATTATGTTCGCTGTCAATCGGCAAAAGCGTCGCCTTGTTTTCCGAAACGGCATCAATAAAAAGCTGCCCGGACATCACCAGCGCTTCCTTGTTTGCCAGCATGACCTTTTTTCCGGCCCGTGCGGCAGCCAGTGCCGGCGCCAGTCCGGCCGCGCCAACAATCGCCGCCATCACCGCATCGGTCTCGGGAGCCGAGGCAACTTCACAAAGCGCTTTTTCGCCATAGGCAACCGTGGTTTTCAGTCCTTTTTCACGCAAGGCAGCGCTTAACACCTGGGCTGACTCGGCGGTTCCGACAACAGCGACTTCCGGGTGAAAGCGCTCACACTGCAATAAAATGCCGTCAATACGGCTGTTGGCTGTCAGCGCATATACGGAATAACGTTCAGGATGGCGCGCAAGCACATCCAGCGTTGATACGCCGATTGACCCCGTTGAACCCAGAATCGTAATCCGCTGCCTGCCGTTACGCATCACTGTCATGTCCACATATGTATCAAAACGGTCAGCGGCAAAACCGGAATCAGTGAGTCAATCCGATCCAGAACACCGCCATGTCCCGGTAACAGGTTGCTGCTGTCCTTGAAGCCGCGACGGCGTTTTAACCGGGACTCCAGCAAATCGCCCAGAATGCTCATGCCAACCAGCACGACCACGGCAAAAACCATGACCGCCCAGCCGAAAACCAGGTATACCCGGACAGTAATGCTGTTTTCCAGTCCGGGAATAAAAACCACTGCCACTGCCGCCAGTATAACAGCGAGCAACCCGCCTGCGGCGCCTTCCCACGTCTTGCCGGGCGAAATGGACGGGGCCAGTTTATGCTTTCCCAATGTCCTTCCGGCACAATAAGCACCGATATCGGCAATATTGACCAGAAGCAACGCTGATAAAAGCAGGACAAGAGAACGGCGGTACAGATAGAGAAACGCGAGGAAACTGCTGAATACGCTGATGCTGTAAAGCAGTTCAAAAAAACGGTCTGCCGAACTGTGCCGGGCAGGAAGCGGAAGCGCCAGGGAAGGCGCCAGGCAAAAGCACCACGCGAGAACAGAGAGAAAGGCCAGCCCGATGTAGACCGTCTCACTGGCAAAATAAATAAAAACCGCAAAGAAAAGCGTCGCCGCTACCGCATAGGGAACGGGATAGCGATTTTCGAAGAGACGGAAATTTTCCCACGACGCACCGGCAAAAAAGACCACCATCAAAACCGCGAATGCCGCAAAAGAGCCTGACAGCAGGACAAGCAGCAAAATAATTGCCAGGCACAATGCCGTCAATATACGTGTTTTCAACATGGTTTTGCCAGTTGTTCGCTGGTACGACCAAACCGTCTTTCCCGCGTCTGGAAAGAAACAATGGCTTCGTCCAGGGTCTTTTCATCAAAATCCGGCCAGAAAATTTCCGTAAAATACAGTTCGGTATACGCCAGTTGCCACAATAAAAAATTGGAGATTCTTTTTTCGCCACCCGTCCGGATAAAAAGATCCGGATCCGGCGCATACGCCATCGACAGATGGGCTTTTAACTGCTCCGGCGCAAATGCGGATTGGTCAGGGTATATCTCCACCAGTTTTTTCACGGCCTGCATGATATCCCATTGCCCGCCGTAATTGGCACAAACGGTCAACGTCAGGCTGGTATTACCGGCTGTCTTCTGTTCTGCGCGAAGAATAGTCGCCTGGAGCTTCTCATTTAACCCACTCAGGTCGCCGACAACCTTTAGGCGGATATTATTGGCATGGAGGTGAACCGCTTCTTTTTCCAGTGACGTCACAAAAAGTTCCATCAGAAAAGACACCTCTTCAGCGGGCCTTCTCCAGTTTTCAGAACTGAAGGCAAATACTGTCAGGAATTCGATGCGGCGCGCAACACAGGCCTCCACGGCCCTCCGGACCGATTCCACGCCTTTCACATGGCCTGCAATCCGCGGCAAAAAACGCTTTCTGGCCCAGCGCCCGTTGCCATCCATAATGATGGCAACATGCCGTGGCACAAGCGATGAGTCCGGTATGGGAAAGGCAGATTTTTCAGGCATGTCATCAGCACGGTTATCAATCAGACCGTCATGACTTCTTTTTCTTTTTCAGTAATCAGCTTGTCGATTTCCTGCACATACCTGTCTGTCAGTTTCTGTACTTCGTCCTGTGAACGACGCTCGTCATCTTCCGAACAGGTCTTGTCCTTGACCATCTTTTTCAGCGTTTCATTGGCATCACGTCTGACACCACGCACGGCAACCTTGGCGTCTTCACCCTCGCCTTTGACAAGCTTGACCATTTCCTTTCTGCGCTCTTCCGTCAGGGCAGGCGTCGGCACACGGATCACCTCTCCCTGTGAAGATGGATTCAGGCCCAGATCGGAATCCCGGATGGCTTTCTCAATCGCACCTGCTATTTTCTTTTCCCAGGGCTGGACAGAAATCGTTCTGGCATCAAGCAGGGTAATGTTTGCCAACTGGTTAATCGGGGTCGGCGTACCATAATAGTCCACATGAATATGGTCAAGAATACCGGTATGCGCCCGTCCTGTCCTGACCTTGGCAAGATCCGTCTTCAGTTTCTCAATGGATTTGCCCATTTTCTGGTCAGCATTTTTTCTCACATCAGCGATACTCATATATTCCTCTTACAAAAACGAATGTCTTTTTTACCGGTGTCGTGTTTTGAATGTCCGCCTGCCGGACATCACATGTGAACCAGGGTTCCCTCGTCCTCCCCCTTCAGAATCCGCTTGAGCGCGCCCTGCTTCAGGATGGAGAAAATCTTGATCGGCAGTTTCTGGTCACGGCAAAGGGCAAAAGCGGCTGCATCCATCACTTCCAGGTGCTTTTCAATGGCCTCGTCAAACGTGATCGTCGGATACCGCTCTGCATTGGCGTCCCGCATGGGATCAGCCGTATAAACGCCATCAACCTTGGTCGCCTTCAGGACAATTTCGGCCCCCATTTCCGCGCCGCGAAGCGCTGCTGCCGTATCGGTCGTGAAGAAAGGATTGCCCGTTCCGGCTGCAAAAACCACCACCTTGCCCTCTTCCAGGTACTGCAAAGCCTTGGGGCGAACATAGGATTCGACCACCTGATCAATACCGATAGCCGACATAACCCTGGGGGTCAGCCCGGCCTGCTTGATGGCATCGGCAAGCGCCAGTGAATTCATTACCGTGGCCAGCATGCCCATATAATCAGCCGTGGCACGATCCATGCCCTTGGCGCCCGGCGCAATGCCCCGGAAAATATTGCCACCACCGATAACAATGGCCATTTCCACGCCCAGTTCCTTGGCTTCAACCACATCCTGCACCATGCGCTCAATCGCCGCGCGGTTGATGCCATACTGATCCGTCCCCATCAGTGCTTCGCCAGAGAGTTTCAACAGAACTCGCTTGTATACAGGTGTGGTCATAATCCCGGTTCCTTCTCAAGTGTCGAACAAAACATTGAAACGCTCTTTCCGCCATTACTGCCGATGCTGCAAAAACGGGCCTTTCGGCCCGTTTTTTTCAGTCCAATCAGGCTTGCTTCGCCGCCGCCACCTGGGCGGCCACTTCAGCAGCGAAATTGTCCTCTTTTTTCTCCAGCCCTTCGCCAACAACAAACATCGTAAACGATTTTACCTTTGCATTGGCTTCTTTCAGCATCTGCTCAACCGATTTTTTGTCATCTTTGACAAACGGTTGATTCAGCAGGGAAACTTCTTTCAGGTACTTCTGGACAGAACCTTCAATCCGCTTGGCCAGGATATCAGCACCCTGCGGCTTCTGTCCCTCTGCCTCAGCCTTGGCAGCATCCTCATTGGCTTTTTGCAGTGCGACTGAACGCTCCCGTTCAATCAGCTCGGCAGGAACCGCATCTGCGGAAAGCGCAACCGGCTTCATTGCGGCAATGTGCATAGCAATATCGCGGCCAACCTGGTCGTCTGCGCCTTCAAATTCAACCATGACGCCGATACGGTTGTTGTGCAGGTAATAAGCCAGCTTTGCCGTTGTCTCATAGCGGATAAAACGGCGAACAGACATATTCTCGCCAATACGGCCAACCAGTTCCGTTCGGATTTCATCAATCGTTTTGCCGCCATCGGAAAGTGCAGACAGGGCTTCCACATCTGCAGGATTTTTTTCTGCTGTCAGCTTGACGCAAAGATCAGCCATTTTGACGAAATCGTCGTTGGTTGTCACAAAGTCGGTTTCACAGTTGACTTCAACCAACGCGCCTTTGCCGCCACTAACGTAGGCTGCAATCACGCCTTCAGCCGTAATACGCTCGGATGCCTTGGACGCTTTTGTTCCCAGCCTGACACGCAGGAT
>JAVBTJ010000055.1:0-23307 GCA_031556215.1 Oxalobacter sp. | reverse complement strand
TGCATGAAGAGAACGTTGGCCCGAAAGAAGCCGCAAAAAAATCAATGGGGCAGATTACCGGTGCGCTGGTGGGCGTTGCCATGGTTATTGCAGCGGTATTTGTGCCGATGGCTTTCATGAGCGGTTCAACCGGTGTGATCTACCGACAGTTTTCCATTACGATCGTAACGGCGATGACGTTGTCTGTGTTGACCGCCATGATTCTGACTCCGGCGCTTTGCGCGACCATCCTGCCCAAGACCATGAGTCACAAGACAACCGGTTTTTTCGGGAAATTCAATAGCTGGTTCGATAGGACGAGTGGCCGGTATCAGAATGGCGTTTCCCATGTCATTTCCAAGCCAAAACGCTATCTTCTGGTATTTCTTGTCGGTATTGGCGTTATCGGATACCTGTTTTGGCGCCTGCCCTCCGGCTTTTTGCCGGAAGAAGATCAGGGGATCGTGTTTGCCCAGGTAACGCTTCCGACCGGCGCGACATTTGAGCGAACCCGAAATGTGCTCAAGCAGATCGACAAGCATTTCCTCGAAGATGAAAAGGAGTCGGTCAAAAGTGTCATGACTGTTGCCGGTTTCAGTTTTGGCGGTAACGGGCAAAACTCAGGGCTGGCTTTTGTCAGCCTGAAAGACTGGAGCGAGCGCAAAGGAAGCGAGCATCGCGTACCGGCAATGGTTCAGCGTGCCATGGCGAAGTTTTCCCAGATTGCAGAAGCCAGTATTTTTGCTTTTGCGCCGCCGGCAGTGATGGAACTGGGCAATGCGACCGGTTTTGACTTTGAACTGATTGACCGTGCTAACCAGGGGCATGAGGCCTTGATGAATGCGCGCAATATCCTTCTGGCCAAGGCCAACCAGCATCCGGATTTGATTGCTGTCCGTCCCAATGGCCTGGAAGACGCGGATCAATACATACTGGATATCAATCTTGCCAAGGCGGGCGCGCAAAACCTGGGCAAGGATGAAATCAACTCGGCGATTTCCGCTTATTGGGGCAGTTCGTATGTGAATGACTTCATGGATCACGGCAGGACAAAGAAAGTCTATATCCAGGCCGATATGCCGTTTCGTATGCAGGCTGAAGATTTCAACCGGTACCACATTCGCAATTCCAGCGGGGATATGGTGCCGTTTTCCTCATTTGTCTCAATCAACATGGAAAAAGGATCGCCCAGGCTGGAGCGCTATAACGGTTTGTCGTCTATTGAAATTCTGGGTTCCCCACGAGGCAACAAGAGTACAGGACAGGCGATGGATGCAATGGAAAAGCTCTCAGCCGAATTGCCGCCCGGCTTTGACTTTTCCTGGACAGGTCTTTCCTACCAGGAAAAAATGGCGGGTGCCCAGGCTCCCATGCTGTATGCCATTTCACTCGTGATTGTTTTCCTGTGTCTGGCGGCGCTGTATGAAAGCTGGTCTATCCCGCTTGCCGTCTTGCTCGTCGTGCCGACAGGCGTCATTGGCGCACTGTCCGGCGTTTTGCTGCGTGGCATGTCGAATGACGTTTATTTCCAGATCGGTATCCTGACCGTTATCGGGCTTTCAGCGAAAAACTCGATCCTGATTGTGGAATTCGCGCAGGAATTGCATGAAAAGGGCGAAGATATTTTCCATGCCATGGTTCATGCTGCGCGTTTGCGTTTGCGTCCGATTCTCATGACTTCCCTGGCGTTTGTGCTGGGCGTCATACCGCTCATGATCAGTAACGGCGCCGGATCCGGCGGGCAGAACGCCATCGGCACGACCGTTGTCTTCGGCGTTTTGGCGGCGACGGCACTGGGTCTTTTCTTTACCCCTATTTCTTACGTCGTGATCAACCGTTTCTTCAAGTCCAAAAAGGAAGAAGAGGCAGAAAAGCCGGTTGTTGCCAAAGCGGAAGAAAGCGATGATGATGTAGACGATGAGTTTTAACAGGCGTGGTGTTGCCAGATGAAAAACGGCGCATGATGTGGATGCGCCGTTTTTTCTGGATGACGCAGAGTACCGCGTCAGAAGGTATAATACCAAGTCATCTTACCGGTTCAATTTCTCTTTTCCAGGTACATCATGCTCATCATTCCGGGTTCCAATGCCCTGTCGGTCTTTCGCGCAAAAGGCCTTCTTTCACGTCTGCAAAAAATTGATCCTGATGCAACCGGCGTAACCGCGTGCTTTGTTCATTTTGTGGATGCGTCTTCCGTGCTTTCGGACAAGGATGTCAGCCGTCTCGGATCCTTGCTAGATTATGGCGAGCCTTTTTCAGCAGGCCAGGCTGGCGAGGAATTTGTGGTTGTTCCCCGGCTGGGAACCATTTCGCCCTGGGCATCCAAGGCAACCGATATTGCGCATAATTGCGGCATGCCGCATGTCCGGCGTATTGAGCGGGGTATTTCGTACTATATTCATCGCCGGGAAAAGGCTGCCCCGCTGACAGATGATGCGCGGCTTGGCCTGACGGAAATGCTGCATGACCGCATGACGGAAACCGTTTTTTTCGACAGGAAGGATGTCGAGGCGCTTTTCTCGGAACTGGAGCCGACCCCGCTGGAATTTGTGGATATGCTCTCTGGCGGAAAAGGCGCGCTTGAAAAGGCCAATGCAGACATGGGGCTGGCGCTTTCGGAAGACGAGGTGGATTACCTGTTTGATGCCTTTTCCAGGGCGAAGCGCAATCCGACCGATGTGGAGTTGATGATGTTTGCGCAGGCAAACAGTGAACACTGTCGCCACAAGATTTTCAATGCGGACTGGACCATTGACGGCAAAGAGCAGGATATTTCGCTTTTTGGCATGATCAAGAATACGCACGAGCTGCACCCGGAGGGAACCATTGTTGCCTACAAGGACAATTCCTCCATCATCGAGGGGGCTGAGGTCATGCGCTTTTATCCGCGAGGCGAGGAGACAGGACACGAATACCAGGCGTCGGAGGAACTGACGCATATCCTCATGAAGGTTGAAACCCATAACCATCCAACGGCCATTTCTCCCTTCCCCGGCGCATCAACGGGCGCTGGCGGGGAAATCCGGGATGAGGGCGCAACGGGAAGGGGGGCCAAGCCAAAGGCGGGCCTGACAGGCTTTACCGTTTCCAGCCTCATGTTGCCGGGCGCGAAAAAACCGTGGGAAAACGCCGCAGATGTGGCGCAGCCGGGCAAGCCCCAGAAAGAGGCTGCTGTCTATGGACGTCCGGACAGGATTGCTTCCCCCCTGCAAATCATGATTGACGGGCCGATAGGCGGCGCAGCGTTCAACAACGAGTTTGGCCGCCCCAATCTGGCAGGCTATTTCCGGACATATGAGCAGAATGTGGGCGGGCAGGTTTTCGGCTACCACAAGCCCATCATGATTGCAGGCGGTATCGGCAATATCTCGGACAAGCACACTTTCAAGAACCCCCTGCCGCCAGGAAGCCTCCTGATCCAGTTGGGTGGCCCGGGCATGCGCATTGGCATGGGCGGTGGTGCGGCCTCGTCAATGGCGACAGGCGCCAACACGGCTGACCTGGATTTTGATTCTGTCCAGCGCGGCAATCCCGAGATGGAAAGGCGGGCGCAGGAAGTCATCAACGCCTGCTGGGCGATGGGCGACGACAACCCCATTCTTTCCATTCACGATGTGGGCGCTGGCGGGCTGTCAAACGCGTTTCCTGAAATAACAAACGATGCCAACCGGGGCGCGGTTTTCGATTTGCGTCGCGTTCCACTGGAGGAAAGCGGCATGTCGCCCAGGGAAATCTGGAGCAATGAATCCCAGGAACGCTATGTGCTGGCGATTGAGCCGGAGAGCTTCCTCCTGTTTGAAAAGCTCTGCGAAAGGGAGCGTTGTGGTTTTGCCATCGTCGGTACCGCGACGGAGGATCGCCAGTTAAAGCTCATTGACCCGCAATATGGCAATAAGCCGGTGGATATGCCGATGGATGTGCTCCTGGGCAAGCCGCCCAAAATGCACCGGGATGTGACGCATGTAAAGCATGAGTATCCCCCTGTGACTGTCTCGAACCTGAACCTGGGCGAAACCGCTGAAAAAATCCTGCAGTTGCCGACAGTCGGCGACAAGTCCTTCCTGATTACGATTGGCGACCGTACCGTTGGCGGCATGACATCGCGAGACCAGATGGTTGGCCCCTGGCAGGTACCGGTTGCGGACTGTGCCGTGACGCTGATGAGTTTTACCGGCTATGCCGGCGAAGCGATGGCGATGGGCGAGAGAACGCCGATAGCCGTTATCAATGCGGCGGCATCCGGCCGGATTGCCATTGGTGAAGCCATTACCAATATCGCTTCCGCGCCGATTCAGCAGTTGTCGGATATCAAGCTGTCCGCAAACTGGATGGCTGCCTGCGGCCAGGCCGGGCAGGATGCGGCTCTTTTTGATACGGTCAAAGCCGTTGGACTGGAACTGTGCCCGGCACTGGGTATCAGTATCCCTGTCGGCAAGGATTCGCTTTCGATGCGTACCACCTGGCAGGATGCGGGAGCCGACAAGGAAGTGGTTTCTCCGGTTTCGCTGATTGTGTCGGCTTTTGCGCCGGTGCCTGATGTCAGGAAGGCGCTGACGCCGCAACTGAAAACCGATGCCGGTGATACCGTGCTTTTGCTGATTGACCTCTCGCGCGGGAAAAACCGGCTGGGTGCGTCTGCCATGGCACAGGTAACACAACAGATCGGCCATGAAGTGCCCGACGTGGATCATCCGGAAGATCTGAAGTCTTTCTTTGCCGCGATCCAGCAGCTTAACGCCGAAGATCGGCTTCTGGCTTACCATGACCGTTCAGATGGCGGTCTTTTTGTCACCCTGTCCGAGATGGCTTTCGCTTCCCGTGCCGGGTTGCGCATTTCCCTTGATTCCATGCTGGATTCACTGACAGAGGCCGCCGTTACGCGTGACCCGCATGACAGGCTTTTCCGGGTGCTTTTTGCCGAAGAACTGGGGGCCGTCATCCAGGTGCGGGAAGCGGAACTGGAAGCAGTCCAGCAGTGCCTGCAGGAACATAATCTGGCCTATCCGTCCCATGTTGTTGGCACCCTGTCAACTGATGCCAGCCTGACGTTTGTCCACGGATCTGAAACCATTTACTCCCAACAGGTTGTCCGTTTGCACCGCCTGTGGAGCGAAACCAGCTGGCGTATCGCGCATTTGCGGGATAACCCGGCCTGTGCCGACATGGAGTATCACCGGATCATGGATACCGCTGATCCCGGTATTTCCCCGAGCGTGCCTTTTGACATGCAAAAAGACATTGCCGCGCCGTACATCGCGACCGGTGTCAGGCCCAAAGTGGCGATTTTGCGTGAACAGGGTTCCAATTCGCATGTCGAGACGGCCTATGTCATGCACAAGTCCGGCTTTACCGCTGTTGACGTCCACATGAGCGACCTCATTTCCGGCCGCGCCAGCCTGGCTGATTTCAAGGGCATGATCGCGGTTGGTGGTTTTTCCTACGGCGACGTGCTTGGCGCAGGCGAGGGCTGGGCCAAAACCATTCTTTTCAATGACATGCTCAAAGCGCAGTTCAGTGCCTTCTTTTCGCGAAGCGACAGCTTTGCGCTGGGTATCTGCAACGGGTGCCAGATGATGAGCAACCTGCACGCCATTATTCCGGGCGCGGCTTACTGGCCGAAATTTACCCGGAACAAGTCCGAGCAGTTTGAGGCACGCTTTACGATGGTCGAGATTCCCGAGTCGCCTTCGATCTTCTTTGACGGCATGACAGGGCTTCGCGCGCCGATTGTCGTTTCACACGGGGAAGGTTTTGCCGACTTTTCACGGCAGGGGGATATCAACCGGGCGCACGTTGCGATGCGGTACATTGGCCATGACGGCATGCCGACCGAGATCTATCCATTCAATCCGAACGGTTCGCCGCATGGCATCACATCGGTTACGACAGACGATGGCCGTTTCACCGTGCTGATGCCGCATGCCGAGCGCGTTTTCCGGACAGTCCAGCATTCCTGGCACCCGGATTCCTGGGGAGAAGATTCCCCGTGGATGCACATGTTCCGCAATGCCCGCAGATGGGTCGGCTGATGCAGGGAAATACTTTCCATAACGTATAATCTTTTCTTTTTTGCGCAATACACCTTTTCACGATCATGAAATCTTCTGAAATCCGCGAGAAATTCCTGGGCTTTTTTGCCGAGAGAGGGCACGCAGTCGTGCGCTCCAGCCCACTGGTTCCGGGCAATGACCCGACCATGCTGCTGACCAATTCCGGCATGGTGCAGTTCAAGGACGTGTTTCTCGGCATCGACAAACGTCCCTATACCCGTGCGACAACGGTTCAGCGCTGCGTCAGGGCAGGGGGAAAGCATAACGACCTGGAAAATGTCGGTTATACGGCACGGCATCATACCTTTTTCGAGATGCTGGGTAATTTCAGCTTTGGTGATTACTTCAAGCGTGACGCCATCCGTTATGCCTGGGAACTGCTGACAGGCGCCTACAAACTGCCGCCGGAAAAGTTGTGGATCACGGTCTATCACGAAGATGACGAGGCGTTCGATATCTGGGTAAACGAAGTCGGCCTGCCCAAAGAAAGGGTGATCCGTATCGGGGACAACAAGGGGGCGCGTTACGCTTCCGACAATTTCTGGCAGATGGCCGACACAGGCCCTTGCGGCCCCTGCAGCGAGATTTTCTATGATCATGGCCCGGATATTCCGGGCGGCCTGCCGGGCACGCCTGAAGAGGATGGCGACCGTTATATCGAAATATGGAACCTGGTCTTCATGCAGTTCAACCGGGATGAGGCGGGTAATCTCTCGCCGCTTCCCATGCCGTGCGTGGATACCGGCATGGGGCTGGAAAGGCTTGCCGCCGTTTTGCAGCATGTCCACAGCAATTACGAAATCGACCTCTTCCAGAACCTGATCCGTGCCGCAGCACGCGAGACAGGCACGACTGACCTGGAAAACAATTCGCTGAAAGTCATTGCCGACCATATTCGCGCCAGCGCCTTCATGATTGTTGACGGGCTGATTCCCGGCAGCGACGGCCATGGTTATGTGCTTCGCCGCATCATCCGCCGTGCGCTCCGCCACGGGCACAAGCTGGGCCAGACCAAGCCGTTCTTTCACCGGCTGGTCAAAGACCTGGTGGAGGAAATGGGGGCGGCTTATCCCGAACTGAAAGAATTCGCATCCCAGGTCGGGCGCATTTTACTGCATGAGGAAGAGCGCTTTGGCGAAACGCTGGAAAACGGCATGAAAATCCTTGAGGCCGCGCTGGTTGCCAATCCCCGGGTGCTGGATGGTGAAACCGCCTTTACGCTTTACGATACCTATGGCTTCCCGCTGGATCTGACAGCCGATATCTGCCGTGAAAGGGATATTGCGCTGGATGAGGCTGGATTTGATGAGGCGATGGAACGCCAGAAAGCCGCCGCACGCGCCGCAGGCAAGTTCAAGATGGCCGCCATCCTCGACTACCAGGGTGAAAATACAGAGTTTGTCGGGTATACCAAATTCCAGGAAGCTGGCAAAATCATTGCCCTTTACGTGGAAGGCACGCCGGTCAGGGAAATCCGCGCAGGCCAGCATGGCGTGATCGTGCTGGATGTGACCCCGTTTTATGCCGAGTCAGGCGGCCAGGTCGGTGACACCGGCGCGCTGGTTGCAGACGGCATCCGTTTTGAAGTGGAAGACACCCAGAAGATACAGGCGAATGTGAACGGCCATCATGGCTGGCTCCTGACGGGGAGTCTGGCTGTCGGCGATACGGTCACTGCCCGCGTCAACCTGGAACAGCGGGCGCAGACCATGCGGAACCACTCTGCCACGCACCTGATGCACAAGGCTTTGCGGCAGGTGCTGGGTGGCCATGTTGCCCAGCGCGGCTCACTGGTTGATGCGGAAAGAACCCGCTTTGACTTCAGCCATAACGCGCCGCTGACGCAGGAAGAAATCCGCGAGATCGAAGAAATCGTCAACAGGGAAGTGTTGCTCAACCAGGCGGTTGGCGCCACCCTGATGCCGTATGACCAGGCTATTGCCCACGGCGCAATGGCGCTCTTTGGCGAAAAGTATGGCGACGAGGTGCGTGTCCTGGATATCGGTTTTTCCTGTGAGCTTTGCGGCGGTACGCACGTTGAGCGTACTGGCGACATCGGCTTTTTCAAGATCGTTTCCGAAAGCGGCATTGCTGCTGGTGTGAGGCGCGTGGAGGCCGTTACCGGCCTTGTTGCGCTTGACCTGATCCAGGCGCTTTCCCGCAAGGTGAACGAAGCGGCCTTTGTCCTGAAAACCCAGCCGGACGAACTGGTTACCCGTATCCACCAGATGCAGGAACAGGTAAGGGGACTGGAGCGCGAGCTTTCCTCCCTGAAGACGAAATTTGCCTCAAGCCAGGGAAGTGATCTGGTCAGCCAGGCTGTGGATGTCAAAGGCATCAAGGTGCTTGCCGCGGCTCTGGAAGGCGCGGATGTGGCAAGCCTTCGCAATGCGATGGACAAACTGAAGGATTCGCTGAAAACCGCAGCCATTGTGCTGGCGGCCGTCAGTGACGGCAAAGTCAGCCTGATTGCGGGCGTCACACCGGATATGACCGCAAAAATCAAGGCGGGAGATCTCGTTAACCATGTGGCAAAACAGGTTGGCGGAAAAGGCGGAGGTCGTCCAGATATGGCACAGGCAGGCGGAACAGACCCATCAGGGTTGCCGCAAGCGCTTCAAAGCGTCAGTGCCTGGGTTGAAAAATGCCTGGGATAAACCTGGACAAGCGGATGTTCAATACGAAGGTCAGCAAGGAAGTCGATGCACGGGGACAGAAATGCCCCGTGCCGATTCTTTGGGCCAAAAAGGCCTTGTCTTCGATGGAAAGCGGGCAGGTTTTGCGGGTGTGGGCAACAGACCCTGCCGCCGTGGGCGACTTCCGCTTTTTTTGTCAGCAGACCGGCAATACACTGCTTGCCCAGACGGAATTGAATGGTGAATATACCATCTTCCTGAAAAGAAAATAGATCAGAGGCTCCTGAAATGCCTTGGCCCTTGCCAAAGCAAAGGCGTCCTGTCGGAGAAAAGGAATGAAAATCATCGTGTGCGTCAAACGGGTTGTGGACTTCAATGCCAGAATCCGGGTGAAGCAGGATAAAAGCGGAATCGAAACGGAAAACGTCAAAATGTCGATGAACCCCTTCGATGAAGTGGCCGTTGAGGAAGCTATTCGGCTGAAGGAAGCGGGCAAGGCATCTGAAGTCGTTGTTGTTTCATGCGGCGTGGAAAAAGTGCAGGATACGCTGCGTACGGCCCTGGCGATGGGCGCTGACCGGGCGATCCTGATCCGTACGGATGAGGTGCTTCAGCCGCTTGGCATTGTCAAGCTGTTAAAGGCGCTGGCGGAAAAAGAGTCTCCGCAACTGGTTTTACTGGGAAAGCAGTCAACAGACGATGATGCCGCGCAAACCGGGCAGATGCTGGCGGCGCTCCTGGATTGGCCGCAGGGCATTTTTGCGTCAGGCGTGCAGGTGGATGACGGCGTTATCCAGGTTGTCCGGGAAATTGACGATGGAACCGAGACACTTTCCCTTGCCCTGCCTGCCGTCGTTACGGCGGATCTTCGCCTGAATGCGCCACGGTATGTGACTTTGCCCAACATGGCAAAGGCCAGGAAACAACCTGTCGAAATCCTGACGCCGGAAGAGTTGGGCGTTTCCCTTTTCCCGCGCCTGAAAATCATACAGGTGGAAGAACCTGTTTCGCGTTCCGGGGTGCAAATGCTGCCCGATGTAGAAACGCTGGTTGAAAAACTGAAAACCGAAGCCAAAGTCATCTGATTGCCGGAAAAACCATGTCCATACTCGTCATTGCAGAACACGACAACCATGAGCTGAAAACTGGCACGGCCTGCGCGGTGGCGGCAGCCATGCAGTGCGGCGGCCCCATTGATATCCTGGTTATGGGATACCAGTGTGATGCCCCGTCAAAAGCGGCGGCAAAAATCAGGGGCGTTGCGCGAGTCTTGCTGGCAGATGCGCCATCGCTTCAGTACGGGTTGGCGGAAAATGCGGCAGAACAGGTGCTTTCTGTTGCTGCGGCTTATACCCACATCATTGCGCCGACATCCACGCTGGGAAGAGGTGTTTTGCCGCGAGTAGCCGCAAGGCTGGACGTGGAACTGATATCGGAAATCATACAGGTGGTTTCCCCGGACACTTTCGTTCGTCCTGTTTATGCCGGAAATGCCATTTCAACCGTTCAGTCGTCTGATCAGGTCAAGGTGCTCACCGTGCGGCCAACGGCTTTTGCTCCAGCCAGACAGGATGATGTCGCGGCGGTGACAGAAAGCGTGACGCCCGTGCCGGATACCGGCAAGGCAACCTGGCTCTCGCGTGATGTCGAAAGGACAGGCAGGCCGGATCTGGCGGCTGCGCGGGTGATTGTTGCTGGCGGGCAGGGCGTTGGCTCTGCCGGCAATTTCAGCCTGCTGGAATCGCTGGCCGACCAGCTTGGTGCCGCCATCGGCGCATCGCGTGCCGCAGTTGATGCAGGCTATGTCAAAAATGATCTCCAGATCGGGCAGACCGGCAAGATTGTTGCACCGGAACTGTATTTTGCCATTGGCATCTCGGGCGCCATACAGCATGTGGCGGGCATCAAGGATGCCGGAACCATTGTCGCCATCAACCAGGACCCTGATGCCCCCATCTTCCTTGCTGCCGACTATGGCCTGGTTGGCGACATGCACGAATTGCTGCCGCAGCTTATCGATCGGCTGCGTTCTTAGACTCGCCTGAAGCATTTTCAATTAGGCGTTAAAATAAAAAACAGTTGCCGGTTTTATCGCATTGATATTCGGCAAAATCGAAAACATTTTAACTGTTTTTAAAATGAGTCAATTTCGCGCAAATCGGCTTATTTTCTGTTTTTAACTTTCTTTCGGGGGCTTCCCATGCAGTCACATGAAAGTGCAGCGGCAGCGTTATCTGCGCCACAGGAAATTTCCCGGGAAGTCCTGATCGAAAAGTATGCCAAAGAGGGCGAAACCACCACGGAAGAAGTGATGCTTCGGGTTGCGCGGGCGCTGTCAGAGGTGGAGGCACAGGAAAACAGGGAAAAACAGGAAGCGGCATTTTTATGGGCCATGCAAAATGGCTTCATCCCTGCAGGGCGCGTCAGCAGCGCGGCAGGTACCGGTTTGCAGACAACCCTGATCAATTGCTTTGTCCAGCCTGTCGGCGATTCCATCACGAGTGTCGTTGATGGCAAGCCCGGCATCTATACTGCGCTGGCACAGGCCGCCGAGACCATGAGAAGGGGCGGTGGTGTCGGATACAATTTTTCAGCTATCCGCCCCAAAGGCGCCAAAGTCAGGGGAACCGGCAGCAGCGCTTCAGGCCCCATTTCATACATGAAGGTATTTGACCGTTCCTGCGAGACTGTGGAATCCGCAGGAGCACGCCGGGGCGCGCAGATGGCCGTGTTGAATATTGACCACCCGGATATTGAAGAATTCATTACCGTCAAGCAGGAAGAGGAGCAGTTGGGCAATTTCAATGTTTCCGTGGGCGTTACCGATGCTTTCATGGAAGCCGTTGAAGCCAACGGGGATTTTGAACTGGTGCACGTCGCCGAACCGGATGAAGAACTGCAAGCGGCAGGGGCGCATAAACGGGCCGATGGAAAGTGGGTTTACCGGACAGTCAGGGCCACTGCCATATGGGATCTTGTCATGCAAAGCACCTACCATGCGGCTGAGCCGGGTGTGTTGTACCTTGACCAAATCAACCGTGAAAACAACCTGGCTTATTGCGAAGTGGTCGATTCGACCAATCCCTGCGGCGAGCAGCCCCTGCCTGATTTCGGCTGCTGCTGCCTGGGCAGTCTCAATCTGACAGCCTATGTGCTGGAGCCGTTTTCTGCGCAGCCGCTCTTTGATTTTTCCCTGATGTCGCGGGTGACCCAGGTCGCTATCCGCATGCTGGACAATGTCCTGACAGCCACCCGCTGGCCGCTGGTGGAGCAGGCTCGCGAAGCCCAGGCGAAAAGAAGGGTCGGGCTGGGATTTACCGGCTTGGGGGATGCCCTGATCATGCTTGGCGTGCGGTACGATTCGGAAAAAGGGCGCGCGCTGGCGGCAGAAATCGCCAAAACCATACGCGATGCGGCTTATGCGGCATCGGTCGAACTGGCAAAAGAACGCGGCGCCTTTCCGATGCTGGACGTGGAAAAATACCTGGAAAGCGGCTTTGTCTCCCGTTTGCCCGATGAAATCAAGGCGGATATCCGCCAGCACGGTATCCGCAATTCCCACCTGACTTCCATTGCGCCTACCGGCACCATTTCACTAGCCTTTGCCGACAATGCGTCCAACGGGATTGAACCCGCGTTTTCCTGGTATTACAACCGGGTCAAGCGCATGCCGGACGGGTCAAGGAAAAATTACACCGTGGAAGACCACGCCTACCGGGTTTACCGTGCGATGGGCAATGATGTTTCGGCATTGCCGGAGCCGTTTGTATCGGCGCTGGAAATTTCCGCCATTGACCATATGTTGATGGTTGCGGATGTCGCGCCCTATGTGGATGCCGCCATTTCCAAAACCGTCAATGTGGCGGAAGACTATCCTTATGCGGATTTCAAAAACCTGTATTTTGACGCCTGGAAAAAAGGACTGAAGGGCATTACCACTTATCGCCCCAACAGCGTTCGCGCCGCCATTCTTTCTGTCCCGACAGAAATACTGCCAGCCGAAACGCCAAAAAACGATGTGCCGGAATTGCCGCATGCGGCGCTTCCGGAAGAAGACCGCCGCCTGATCCTGAAAGAAGTCATCACCTCAGCGCCACTTGCCTCGTTGCGCTGGCCGTCGCGTCCGGCCCTGCCTGCGGGGGCTTCCGGCTGGATCAGCGAGCAGATACAGACGCCACAGGGCGAGTTTGCCATTGCTGTTTCTGACAAGGACGGCATTCCCTTTGAAGTCTGGGTGCTGGGCGGACAAACTCCGCGTGGACTGGATGCCATCGCCAAAATGCTCTCCACCGATATGCGCGCCAACGACAGGGCATGGCTTGAAAACCGTTTTTCCATGCTGGCTAAAGCCACGGGTGATGCCTTTGAAATGCCGATGCCGCCCAATGAAGAGCCTGTCCTGGTTCCCAGCGCCACGGCGGCATTTGCGCGGCTTTTGATATGGCGCTATAACCAGCTTGGTGCGCTGGACTACAAAAAAGGCGACCCCAGTCCGGTCATGAACGCCCTTTTTGTTCCAAACGAACCCCGAACCGGCACCGATGGTACGCTGGCCTGGGTTGCAGATGTGCAGAACCCTTCCACTGGCGATGATTTTGTGCTGATGTTAAAAGAACTGCAAATGCCGGACGGCACAAGAAGGCCGTACAGCATGGGGCTGACAGGCGCGCACCCGCATGCCATTGATGCCCTGTGCAAATTGCTGTCGGTCGACATGCGCGTGATCGACCCGGCATGGATCGGCATGAAACTGCGAAAGCTCCTGAATTACGCCGAACCGAGGGGCGATTTCCTTGCCCGGATGCCTGGAAGCGACAGGCAGGCCAGTTTCCCCTCAACGGCGGCCTACATTGCCCAGTTGGTCATTCACCGCTATGCCATGCTGGGCATCCTCACGCCGGACGGCCACCCCGTCAAGCCGCTTGGCGTCGTGGCAGACGAGCCAGTCCGCGCCACCTCATCCCGTTCACCGGCACTTTTTACCAATGGAAAATACTGCAATGAGTGCGGCAATACTGCCGTCATCCGCAAGGACGGCTGCGACTTCTGCCTCGCCTGCGGCGCAATCGGTACTTGCGGGTAAAGTTTGCTTTGTCTGACCTACGGCTGAGAAGGCCGTAGGTCGTTTTTCCTGCCTTATTTCCTTCCCGTTTTTTCCATAATGGCCTCAGTCAACGCCCTCAATTGAAGCTCAATGGATTTCGTGAGCCAATCCGGCTTTGGCGTATTTTCTCTTAATGCCAGGTCAACCAGCGCCTTTACCGGCTTGCCGGCCCTTTCATAGCGGGAGGCAACATCTTTGGCGGCATGAGGCATTTCAGGGATAGCAGCGTTTTCCTGATACTGGTAAAGCCCGCCTGTGCTCAATTGCAGCCCTTTTTCGATCTTCTCAATCGAATCCTTGCCAATAGTTCTGAAGCCGTTTTTCATTTGCGAAAAGTGGGCAGGAGAAAAATCCAGCGCTTCTGCCATTTCCCTTTCGGAGGCAAACCGGCCCGGCACATTCATCTCAATAAGGCGGGTCAGGGCCTGTTTCAGGGCTTCATTATGAATTTCACCACGCTTTTTCAGATTTTTTTCTTTCATTTACTCACGTTAGCAACATGCTAAAAACATGTCGATTCACGTAACGCTATTGACATCACTATAGCGTTTGGCTAAACTTCGGCCCCAGATATTCGGAAATGTTCGCCAACATCGCGAAAGACGCCAGCCAAAACCATGAATTGATAATGATGAAATTAATCAGATTGATAAAACCCGCAGCGGTTTTTTTATTGTTCTTTTTCTCGATTTGCTCACTCCGGTTTATCAAGTGGTTCAGTAAAAATTTCCACAGTGCCACTTTTGAGCAGGTTATCTTTTTCCTTAATGTGCCGGTTGAAGGCGCCGAATCGGAATTCACACGAACTTTCTATCTCAAGGTATTGCTGTTTGCAGCTTTAGTTACCCTCCTGTTTGCCGCACTGATGTTTGTCGGGAGTCGGCTGGCGAGGCGGGAAGGGCGTCTGGGGCTGACGCTGAAAAGGGTGATGCCTTTTTACGGCAAGATTCTTTTCCTGGTCAGTATTGTCATCATTATTTTCAGTGGTTATCGCATCAACAGGATGTTCAAGGTCTCAGGCAATCTGCAGAAGCAGTACAACCAGGAAGTCAGCCAGTTTTATGAAAAATATTATGTTGATCCCCAAAACGTACCGATTCGCGCACCGTCTGACGCAAAAAAAAGGAACCTGATCGTTGTTTACCTGGAGAGCATGGAAAAAACCTTTTCGGATGAAAAGCTGGGGAAAAACCTGACGCCGCAATTGGGCAAGATTGCCAGTGAAAACCAGTCGTTTTCCGGTTTCACGGAAGGTTATGGGCAGTCACCGACACAGGCTGCGCTGGTCAGCAGCATGATCGGCGTGCCGATTACCTACCTGATGCGGATCGGACGCTCAATCGTGGTTGGCGGCTCCCTGACGGAATTTGCCCCCAATGCGTTTTCCATCGGGCAGTTGCTGCAAAAGCAGGGTTACCAGAATCTGTATGTGCAGGGGACGAATGCGCGCTTCAGCGGTACGGACGTTTTCCTGAAATCGCACGGCTTCGGGAATTTTTACGATATGAGGAACATGACGGAAAGGTTCGGTTCCGAGTATGCGAAGGAAACGCTGGAAGCCAAGATGCTAAATCGCTTCTATGACGACAGGACTTATGCCTTTTTCAAGGAAAAAATTACGGAACTTCCTTCGGACAAACCGTTCTTTGCCGTAATGGCAACCATAGACACGCACTTCGGGCAGACCTTGCCACATTCGAAAAAAGTGTTTCCGACAGAGACGGAAAACAACATTTATCACGCCTCATGCCTGGCCAGCCAGTTTCTTGAATGGGTTCAAAAGCAGCCTTTCGCGAAAAACACGACCGTTGTCTTCATTGGCGACCACCGGATGATGAAGGCGGGAGGAAGGAAAAATCCTGATGGCAAGCAGTTTTATAAAAATGTTCCCACCGATTCGCGATTTATTTTCAACGCCTTTGTCAATGCGCGCAGGACGGCGCCTGACAGGAATCGTTCCTTCACTCAGGTCGATATTTTTCCAACGCTGGTCGAAGCCCTGGGTTATGAAGTCGAAGGAAGTCGGCTTGGGTTGGGTACTTCCCTGTTTTCAAAGCGGAAAACCCTGACAGAAGAACTGGGTGAGAAGGAACTGAACAACGAACTGAGCAAGAAAAACCTTCTTTACGATTCACTCTGGGAAGTGAAAAAATGAAGAACCCGTCAAAAGCAGGCTGGTTTTATCACCCCTTCTTTGCGCCTGTCTTCATTATTGTGATGGGCATCATTCCGGTGGCAAACTGGCTTTTGCTCGAGCGTGACACTGCCATCTGGATGACCCAGGTCTGGGACGATTACCTCACACCGTTCCTGTATGTCCTGGCCATCATTGTGCTTTATATCTTCAAGCCCAAGGACAACACCCCGAAACAGAACTTCAATTTCTTCCTCTTTGAATTTGTCACCCTGGGCATGTTATTGCGTGAACTCGGCATACAGCACTGGCTGACACAAACAGACAGCACTGCGATCAAACTCCGGTTTTTCCTGAATCCCAACAACCCGATCCATGAAAAAATCATCACCGGGCTTTTCCTGTTGATGTGGGTAGTCATTGCCATCTACCTGTTCAGGCGTTACACCCGATTTCTCTTCAGGGAATTTTTCAGGCTCAATGCCACCGTATGGACCATTGGCACAACCTGTATGCTTGTCGTTTTCGTCAAGTTTGTTGACCGCTACGCAGACAACTACCAGCGTTTTACCGGCGTTGCTGTCAGCCAATTTTGGGACACCGGCCTTTCTTCATTTGAGGAAATTTACGAAGCCTTCCTCCCGGTTCTGATCATGACTTCCGCCATCCAGTTTTCCCGGCTTCGAATCCGGCTGAACAAGATTTAGGCTCGCACTTCTTTCGTTTTTTTGCGGAAAGAGACAAATTGTCAGCGAATATAGTTGACCGTATTGCCGCGTATGGTGCGTTCCCCGGCTGGCCCGTCTTCCTTGAGACCGACAGCGATTGAGCCATAGGGGCGGTACCCTTCCGGCAGGTTGAGCCGGTAGCGGTATTCCTCGTTCTTTGGCCCCTGAAAGAGAAAAAGCGAAAAATTGACCCAGCAACTGCCGTACCCCAAGGATTCAGCGGCAATCAGCATGTTCTGGACGGCAGCGGCGCAGTCTGATTCGACCAGGGGCTTTTCCGGCCCGGAAATGATGAAAACCAGCGGAGCATGGTGAAAAATATGGTAATTCTCGCTTTGTGCCATCAGGCTCAGGTAGCGATCCTTCAGTCCGATCGCTACCGCTTTGGATTCACGGCTGATGTCAGCCAGTAATTCCGGTGACTGAATCACGGTAAAGTGCCTTTCCTGCCGGTTCATGGCGCAGGGAGCGAACCTGCCTGCTTCAAGGATGGCTTCTGTCACCTCACCGGGTACAGGCGTTTCCTGAAATTTTCTGATGGAACGGCGTTGGCGGATGACCCGCAAGGTTTCATTCATGGCTCGAATCTCCTGGAATGGATGCGACATAAAATTAGCTTCCAGGCACTAATATAGCATTGCCCTGTGGGCTTCATCCATATCCTTTCGCCTGTTTGAAATGGAGGAAAAGGAAATTTTCCCTGCGGCCCAGGATAGGATTTCCCGTGAAAGCGGGTTTTCCCTCGCGCGTACCTTCATGCTTGATGGGGTGGGCGATCTGGAAAAAAATGACTTTTTATCAATCAATGTGAGTGACGAAAAAGCCGATTCAGGGTTAAAATTTCATATAGCAGGTCACTTGGGTTTACAAGGCACGGAAATTTCTTCCATTCATTTTTGAAGCGGCACGCTTCTGCCTCCCCCGGCCTGATGCAAAACCATGACAGGCCGGTTGTTCCGTCAATCTGTCTCGCGATATCGAACATCCTGCGGCCTCTCTTTCAGGCAGGCGGGAGATTCAGTAGTCTTAAACAAGAAGAAGGGGGGCATATGATGAAAAGATTTACTTCCAGGCGCCATGCCGCTCACCTCAAGCGTATTTACATGAAAACGGATTTTGACCATCAGTTGCTTATGGGAATCCATAATCGCAAGGCAGCCATGTACGATATCCTGGCAGAGCGCGAACAATTGCACGGACAATACGACAGGCATCGCCATTGCGCCAGCCGGTGTTATTGCGGTATTCGAACCAGTTAGGGAACCGCTGATAAACTGGTTTTGCACTTCATTCCGCAAGGCCAGTTTATCAGCGGTTTTTTAGGCGCAGTTTCCTTCATTTTCTTTCAGGCGTTTTTTCTGAAAGATTAAAAAACTTTTCATTTTCTTGTCCTGAAAAAATCGATTTTTGCCTGACTCTTGATATCATCAACGTTTGGCAATTTGATCGCACAATCGGGTTTCGGATCTATGTTTGATTTTTTATTACAGCGTTTCGGGAAAAAACAGCCGGAACCAGTATCCTCGGCAAACGAAAAGAAAAGCGTGCAGCAGGCTGCCGTTAATGAAGCGCGCCAGGCGGCGATTGCCCAGGCCGAACAGTTGCCTGAAGATGAAAACGATGCTGTCGCCTTTATTTTGCAAACGGCGTTTGCGGATGCCCGTTTTATTGCGGCACAAAAAATTCATTCCAAAGTGGCGTTGGAGCAGGTCAGGCTCGCCATGCGCAATACCGACCGCCGCGTTACCCGCCTGGTGCAGTCCAGGCTGGATACGCTTTTGCAGGAGGAAAAACAGCAGGAACAGGTTCGCGCCTGCGTTGATCTGGCAGAACGCCTGAAAAATGAAAAACACCTTCTTCCCAATCAGGTTGCTGAGCTGGATCGCCAGTGGGAAGCCATAAAGAAGGTGGATGGGGCTAATGTCCTGCCGTATGAGAAAATTCGCGAAGAACTCGGTGCCCGTCTGGCAGGGCAGGCGGTATTGCAACGGCAGGTCATGGATGCACTGGCTGCATTAAAGCGCCTTGAAAACGAAGAGGCTGCCCTGGCACCTTCCGAACGGGAGGCGCAACTGGCGTCCCTTCTGGCAGTCGCTGAAACGGGTGTGCAATCGCGGGAGTGGGTTACTTTGCCGCGCCCTTTGCTGAACGATTTTGAAGAGACCATCCAGCGCCTCAGGGATAATGCCCTGCCGCATGCGCAGCAGCACGAGGCGCTTCTGGCAAGGGAAAAAGCACTGGATGAATGGGAAAGCGCGGAAGCCTCCAGCTTAAAGCCCGCCGACTTGCGCGAGGTATGGCGCTCACTGCCTGCCATCCATGATCCGGAGCGCATGTCTGCCATGCAGGCAAGATTCGACGCGTTGCTGACCAAAACCAGTCATGACGATAAGACAGAAAAACCGGTGTCTGCGCCAAACCTGTCTTCCACGGAAGTCGAATCCCTTTTTGCCTACTTTCTTTCGCAGATGAAAAAAGCGGTTGAAGAGGGAGCCGTTCGCGAAGCGACACAACAGGGCGAACAGATCGCCCGCCTGGATTTTTCCGTATTTGAACCGACACCGGAACAAAAGGCATTGCTTGCCGAATTGCGTGCCGAACTCAAAAACCTGGTTGGATGGGCGCGCTGGGGAGGGCAAACTTCCCGTGAGGAACTTATCCGTATCGTCGAAAAGCTGCCTGCCCAGAATCATCCGCTTGAAGACCTGGCTACAGCGGTTTCCGATGCCCGCGAAAAATGGAAGGCCTTAAATGAATCTTCCGGGATGGCATCCCGGAGTCAATGGCAGCAATTTGATGCGGCCTGCAACCGTGCTTACGAGCCTGTTCTGGAGTATGCCCGATCCCAGGCTGTCGTGCGCGAGCAGAATATGCTCAAGGCGGAATCCCTGGTTGAGAGCGTGCGTGAAGCCCTTTCCGGGCTGGATTTGCAGTCAGGGGAACGGGAGTGGGATGATACGATTAACTGGCGGGAACTGGTCGAATATCAAAGGCAGAAACAGCGCGGCTGGCAGCAGGTTGGCCAGATTACCCGGAAAGAAAGAAAGCGCCTGAATGCCGAATTTGAACAGGCGATGCAGCCCTTGAATGCGCTCCTGAAAGAAAGAGCGAAAGTAGAAATGGATCGGCGCAGGGAACTGATAGAGGAAGTCAGAAAGCTGGATCCGCAGGACAAACAATCGAGCCGGGTCGCGCGTCTTTTGCAGGAAAAATGGCAGGAAAGGGCCAGGGCTTTTCCGCTGGGCAATCGGGAAGACCAGAAATTATGGCAGCAGTTCAGGGTGGCCTCTGAATTGATTTTCGACCATCGCCGCCAGCGCAATGAAGAGACGGAAAAAGAGCGCCTGGATAATCTCCAGCAGAAGGAAAAAATCTGCGAAAAACTGGAGGCAGAGCGTACGGACGCTGTTGACGCCATATTGCAGATTCTCAAAGAGGCCGATGCCGCCTGGCGGGCTGTTGGTGCCGTTCCCAAAGAGCGTGAAAAAACGCTTCAAATCCGTTATGACAAGGCTGTCGGGATTCATCTGTCACGGATGCAGGTTGTCAGGGACAAGGAAAAACGCGGGCAGATTGATGCCTTTATTGGAGCGCTTTCTCTTTGCCAGCGGCTGGAAGCCGCTATACCGGATCAGTTGGAACAGGCAGAAAGCCTGAAAGCGCTCTGGGATGTGCAGCCTTCTGACAAGTGGAAAAAACAGTTAAGCCCGCGTTTTGAGGCGGCATTCAAAGCGCTGACGGAAAACAACGGAGATTATACCGGGGAACTGAAGTCCCGGCAGCCACAGTTTCTGGAACAACTCCTCAAGCTGGAGATTACCGCTTCCATTGATACCCCATCGGAATTTGCATCCGAACGCCTGAAAATCCAGATGGAAGTCCTGAAGGATTCGCTTTCAGGCAATCGGGGTATATCGCAAAACGACAAGCTTCATTCGCTGTGCCTGCTGCCTGTCCTGACGGATACCGCTTCTGCGGAAAGGCTGGTCAGGCTGGTCAGGAAAATAAACGGGTTACTCCCAGCCTGATTTGCCGGAAGTGGCTTCCGTTCTAGTGCATACGGTCGCGAGAGTCTTCCGCAAAGATCTGGGCGACATCAACCTTGTCAAAGAGATAAGCCTGACCGCAAAAATCACAGTTGACGGTCAGGTTGCCTCCCTGTTCTTCTATGGCGTTATGAATTTCGGTTTCTCCCAGCATGCGGAACATGTCGCCGACTTTCTGGCGAGAGCAACTGCATGAAAAAACAGGGTGCTGGGGTTCAAACGACAGGATGTCATCTTCCCAGAAAAGGCGGTGGCGCAGTGTCTCAATATCGGTACTGAGCATTTCTTCCTTTTTGAGCGTGGAAGAAAGCGCGACAAGATGATCCCATAGCCGTTCCTCTTCCTCCGTTTTCTGGCTGATCCCGTCTTCCCCTGTTTTTTCCGGCAGTTTTTGTAGGAGCAGACCGCGTGAAGCCGTTTCATTTGCCGCCAGCCAGATGCGGGTGCCGAGCTGCTCGGATTGCTGCATGTAATTTTCAATGACTTCAGCCAGGGTTTCACCCTCAAGTGAAACGATGCCCTGGTACGGAAGCTGGCCCGGTGCCTTGTCGTTCATGTCCAGCGTGATGACAAAACGCCCGCGACCATGCGCGTGCACCAACTGGCGCAGCGTCGCATCGTCAGGAATGGCCGCGCCTTCTGCCAGCTTGGCCGTGGCACGGACATGCAGGCTGGAATCGCATTCCGCCACCAGCAGGGTTACAGGGCCATCCCCCTGAATCTGCATAATCAGCGAACCGTTGAACTTGATATTGCTGGCCAGCAAAACAGCGGCAGACAGCATTTCCCCCAACAGGTTGATAACGGCAGGCGGGTAGGCATGGTTTGTCTGAACCTGCGTCCAGGCCTCAGTCATGTCAACGAATTCACCGCGAACAGCAGCGTGTTCAAACAGGAATTTTTGCAGGCGGTCTTTCATGGTGTCACCGGATTTTTAAAAAAAGATGCCATTTTACCCGATACGGGGTAAAGGCATGGTGTGATGGTCAAAGCCTGTTTGCGGAAACTATTTTTTTTCAGTAACCGTGCAGGTTAAATTTTCCGTATGCGCCTGAACCAGGGAAACCGGGCCGATTTCCTCAGCATAGCGTTGACGGTTTTTGACATAATAGGCCGCCGCACGCGGAATTCTGGATGCGACTTTATCATCCAGCTTTTTGGTCATCTTGACAGGCGCTCCCATCAACTGGGAACCGGGTTCAAATGTCTTGTTTTCCGAAACAAGCGCACCGGCGGCAACCAGCGTGTTTTCCGGAATGACAGACCCGTTCAGCACGGTGGCGCGAACGCCGACAATCACATTGTCGCTGATGGTGCAGCCATGCAGCATAGCCATATGCCCGACAGTCACATTTTTCCCGATCCGCATGGGATGGCCGGGATCGGTATGAAGGATTGCCCCGTCCTGGATATTGGAACCTTCGCCAATGACGATAAGATCATTATCGCCCCTGATAACCACATTGAACCAGACAGAGGCATTGGCTTTAACAACGACATTGCCGATCAGCGTAGCGCCGGGTGCGATGAAAGCCGTGGGGTGAATTTGCGGGACGAGTTCTCCCAGTCTGTAGATATTGGGCATCGGTTTTCCTGTCTGTATGGGGTTGGTGGATGCCCCGGGCAACAGCAGGGCGATTCTGGATGATTTTATCTGTTAATCTTCTTGTCGTGATAAATTTTGTTTCAGGCCATAAATGAAACCTTCCCGATCAGAATTTCTTTCCCTGCGCGGCATGCGCTACCATATCCGCCACTGGGGCAACCTGGATGCGCCACGGCTTTTCATGCTGCACGGCTGGATGGATTCCTCCATTACCTTCCAGTTCATGGTGGACGCTTTCCGGCGGGATTGGCATGTGATTGCGCCGGACTGGCGGGGATTCGGGCATTCGTCATACGCGAAAGATGGCTACTGGTTTCCAGACTACCTGGCTGATCTTGAAGCCATACTGGCGCATTATTCCCCGGACGAGCCGGTCAGACTTGTCGGGCACAGTATGGGAGGCAATGTCGCCTGCCTTTATGCTGGTGTCCGTCCGGATCGCGTAAAACAGCTGGTCAGCCTTGAGGGATACGGCACGATCCGGATGGAGCCGGATCAGGCAACGGCACGCTACAGAAGATGGCTTGATACCCTGTACAAATTTGAGCACCCCCGTGAGTTTGCCACGTTTGAAGATATCGTCAAACGCCTGGAACAAAGCAATCCGCGACTGACAGAGGTGCGGGCGGCTTTTATTGCCACGCATTGGAGCGAGGAAACGCCGGACGGAAAATGGCAGCTTCTTGCCGATCCGTTGCACCGGCGGGTCAACCCCATCATGATGCATGTGGATGACATGCTGGCCAGCTGGCGGCAGATTACCGCCCGCACGCTCATGCTGGAAGCCGAATTTTCCCTGTTGGGTACGACGATAGGGGATCATGAAAAAGGGCATGAGGAAATCAGGCGCAGAACCGCTTTCATTCCCAATGTCCAAATCGCCATGATTGAAGATGCCGCGCATATGCTTCAGCACGATCAGCCAGAAAGCGTCGCGAAACGGGTAGAGGATTTCCTTCTTTGACAGGATGCCGTGGGCATTTCGTACTACAATAACAGTTTCGCCCATCATTCTTCACTATTA